>CBININ010000023.1:0-14829 GCA_966250755.1 uncultured Gammaproteobacteria bacterium
CTGGCCCAGCATTGCGGCACCAGCGAACGCAGCCTGCTGCGGCACTTCCGCAACCACCACGGCATCACCCCGCTGGCGCACATCCAGCACCTGCGGGTCGAACGCGCCAAGGCGCTCCTGGAAACCACGCACCTGAGCTTCGACGAGATCGTCGAGCGCTGCGGCTACAGCGATAGCGCCAGTTTCCGCAAGCTGTTCAAGCGCGCCACCGCGATCACCCCCGGCGACTACCGCGAGCGCTACCGGCTGCGCCCGCACTGAGCCGCCTCAGTCGCGGCGCAGCGTCCGCAAGAGGGCGTCGAACACCGGATAGCTGATGTTGAAGTTGTAGCGCGCCATCAGCCGCGGGTCGTGGTGGGTGCGGTGCAGCCAGGCCAGGCGCCGGACCAGTGGGTTGCGCGCCAACGGATGCGTGTCCGGCAGGTGGTAGGCCAGGTGCAGCACTTCGTAGTTCATGAAGTAGAACAGCGCGGTCGCCAGGAACAGCCAGGCCACGTTGGCCGAGAAGACCGTCGCCAGCAGCAGGGCGATCGGCGTGCCGAACAAGCCGAAGAAGAACACCACCAGCAGCGGCGGGAACAGCACGGCGCGCAGGTCGCGCAGGTCGTCCAGCGGCATCGCCTCGTGGTTGAAGAAGCGGTGGTGCTGGCCGGCATGGCGCCGGTACACCAGCCCCAGTCCGCGGAAGGGCCGGTGCATCGGGAAGCGGTGGCCCAGGTACTCGGCGAGGTTGGCGTAGAGCCAGGCCAGCGGCACCGCCAGCCACTCCAGCGCGCGCACGTGCTCGAGCTGCAGCAGGCAGAGCGCGAAGGCCAGGCTGCCGACCCCGAAGGTGAAGGCCAGGTGCAGCCGGCCGTCGTAGCGCAACGGGATCTCGCGGTCGCGGTAGTCCTCGCGGAAGCGCGCCACCGCCTCGGGCAGGCCCACGCCCCGGTTCATTGCGCGACTCCCACCACTGCCTGCATCGCCGCCCTTCCTCCTGCCCGGCCGCGGCCGCGCGCCGTCGCACGGCCCCTGCGGCCCGCGCCCGACGATACACCCGGCGACCGCGATCGCCCACAATGGCGGCGTGCGCAAGATCGTCCACATCGACATGGATGCCTTCTACGCCTCGGTCGAGCAGCGCGACGATCCGAAATTGCGCGGCCGGCCGGTGGTGGTCGCCTGGAAGGGCGCGCGCTCGGTCGTGTGCGCGGCCTCCTACGAGGCGCGCAAGTTCGGCATCCGCTCGGCGATGCCGGCGCTGCGGGCCGAGCGGCTCTGCCCCTCGGCGGTCTTCGTGCCGCCGGATTTCAGCCGTTACCGGGCGGTTTCGAAGCAGGTCCGCGGCATCTTCGAGCGCCACACCGACCTGATCGAGCCGCTCTCGCTCGACGAGGCCTACCTCGACGTCACCGAGAACAAGCTCGGCCTGCCCAGCGCCACCGCGGTGGCCACCGCCATCCGCGATGCGATCCGCGAGGAGACGAAGCTCACCGCCTCGGCCGGCATCGCGCCCAACAAGTTCCTGGCCAAGATCGCCTCGGACTGGCGCAAGCCCGACGGCCAGTTCGTCATCCGGCCGAAGCAGGTGGACGCTTTTCTGCTGCCCTTGCCGGTGTCGAAGCTGCACGGGGTCGGGCGCGTGATGGAATCGAAGATGGCGGCGATCGGCATCCAGACCGTCGGCCAGTTGCGCGCGCTCGGCGCGGTGGAACTGGAGCGGCGCTGGGGCAGCTGGGGCCGCCGCCTGCATGAACTATCGTGCGGGATCGACGAGAGCCCGGTGGTCAGCGAACGCCAGACCGTGCAGGTCTCCGCGGAAGACACCTTCGCCAGCGACGTGCTGCTGCGCGAGACCGAACCCACCCTGCGCCACCTCGCCGGCAAGGTCTGGGAGGCGGCGAGGAAAGAACACGGGCGCGTCGGCCGCACCGTCGTGCTCAAGCTCAAGACCAGCGACTTCCAGGTCGTGAGCCGCAGCCTCACGCCGCCGGTGCCGCCGGCCACGCCCGGCGAGTTCGCGCGCATCGCCATCGGCCTGCTCGATCGCATCGACTTGCCGGCGCGCACCCGTTACCGGCTGGCGGGCGTGGGCCTGGCCAACTTCCGCGACGAGCACGACATCCCGCCGGCGCTCTTCGTGTGATCAGGCCGGCGCGTGGCCGAACAGGCGCGCGCGGTCATCCGGGCTGAGCAGGCGCCATTCGCCTGCCGGCTGCTCGCCGAGGTCGAGGCCGCCAATCGCGCTGCGATGCAGGGCGGCGACATGATTTCCCACCGCCGCGAACATGCGCCGCACCTGGTGGTAGCGGCCCTCTTCCAACACCAGTTCCGCCTGGCGCGGCCCGAGCACGCGCATCGCCGCCGGGGCCAGCGGCGTGTCCTCGCCCTCGAGCATCAGCGTGCCGCTGGCGAAGATCGCCGCCTCGTCGCCCCGCAGGTCGTTCGCGAGCGTGGCGCGATAGACCTTGGGCAAATGGGACCGCGGCGAGGTGATGGTGTGCAACAGCGCGCCGTCGTCGGTCATCAGCAACAGGCCCGACGTGTCGCGATCCAGCCGCCCGACGGTGGATACGACCGGATTGCGCAAGCGGAAGCGCGGCGGCAGCAGGTCGTACACCAGGCGACCGGCATCCTTGGTCGAACAGGTGTAGCCGACCGGCTTGTGCAGCATCAGCAGCAGGCCGGGCGCGGGATCGAGCGGCTCGTCGTCCACCCGGACATCCTCGTGCGCGACCACATCGTCGGCGCCGAGCGCGTTCCCCGCCGCATCGGTCACCCAGCCGTTGCGCAGCATCAGCCCGACCTCCTTGCGGCTGCCGTAACCGAGGTTGGCCAGGCGTCGCAGCAGCTTCATGCGCGGGTCGCCTCGATCACCTTGAAGCCGTCGCGCTGGGCCAGCTCGCGGACCGTACCGAAGCGGGCCGCCAACGCAGACTCGTAGGGCAGGTGGCGGTTCGCCACCAGCCAGAAGCGACCCCCGGGACGCAGGGCCGCTGCCGCGGCGGCGATGAAATCGCGACCCAGCTGCGGGTCCTCCGCCCCATCGACGTGGAAGGGAGGATTGCTGACCACCCCATCGAAGCCGGCGGGAATGCCGGCGCGCACGTCGTGCCAGTGGAATCGCCGCGCGGCCGGATGCGAGATCGTGGCGAGGTTGGCCTGCGCCAGCGCCAGCGCCTGCGCATCGGCTTCGAACAGGTCCAGCGAGCGGATGTTCGGGCAGCGCCGCAGCAACGTGGCGGACAGGAAGCCCCAGCCCGCGCCCAGGTCCGCCACCGCGCCGGCGAGGTCGGCCGGCAGCTGCTCGGCGAGCAGCGCGCTGCCCGCGTCGACGCGGTCGCGCGCGAACACGCCGGGCGCCGCCAGCCACGGCGTGCCCGGGACCCCGCGCGGCGCGGCCGCCCGCAGCCATTCGTCCTCCAGCGCCGGCGCAAGGCGTCGCGCGCCGGGGGCGGTCCACGCCACCCGGCAGTGGTACTTGCTTTCGACCGTCAGCGGCCACGCCAGGCGCGCCAGGTCGGCGACCGCTGATTTCGCGCCGCCGTCGTTGGCCTTCGCCACCACCAGCACGCCCCCGGGCGTGAGGCGGCGCAGTCCTTACACCGTCTGCGCGCGCGCCAGGTCGCGCTGCCGTGGCAGCGGCAGCAACACGCAGGCATGGCGCGAACCGTCGTCGGCCAGTCGCGGCAATGACGACAGGCCGGCTTCGGCCAGCGCATCCGCCCAGGGCTTGAAGCCCTGCACACGGGTCCATGCCCTTGCTTCCTGGGGCAGCGCCGTGTCGGCGCGCGCGTTGATGAACAAGGTATCGCGCACGGGCACGAGCGCCCCTTCCGCAAAGGGGTGCAGCAAGGCGTTCAGCAGGGCATGCGGATGGGCGGGCACGTCGCGCGTCCGGCGCTTGGCGGGCTGCGATTCTATCGCGTTCAGGCTGCGGCTGAATGCGCGTTCATGGAGGAAGGGCGACGACTCGCACGGTTTGCTCCGTGCGCGTTTGCTAGCGTGGCTGCGCGCGATCCTGGCGCAGGGGATGAACGGGGAACCGATACGATGAGCAGCAAGTTCGACCTGGCCCGCGCTGTCGCGGAGGCGGAGCCCGGCAGCGAAGGTTTTGCGCACGCGCTCAACCTGCTGGTGCTGGCGATCCGCCGCACCAATCCCGGCGTCGGCCCGCTGCTCGACGAGTTCACCTCGATGCACGCGGATTACCTCGGGCAGTTGCGCGCACTGCCCCCCGACTCGGCCGAACACGCCCGCGTGCTCGCCGATTTCCAGGCCGCCGCGCGGCAGATCTACCGGCGCCTGAGCGAACTCCAGGCCGAACAATCGGCGCCGTTGCACGCCTTCGGGCCGGCGCCTACCGCCCGCCTGCACTAGCGCGGCGTGCTGCAACGCACCGGGTTTCAGGAATCGCCGGCCAGCAGGCCGAAGGCGTCCACCTGCGCGGGATCCACGTCCACGCAGTTGTCCTCGACCGGATGCAGGTGGAAACGTTCGATGAACTCGCGGGTCGCCGGGCGGCTCGACCGCACGATTCGGTCCTGTGCGATGTCGTAGCCCTCGAAGTAATACAGGCGCACGGCGCCCTGCGGATCCGGGGTGCTTGGCGAGGCGGTCGGCATGGCGGTCTCCGGCGCGGGCGGTGGCGACAGTCTCGGCGCGCCCGGCCCAATTGCCGATGAATGCACGCCCGAGCAGGGCCCCCTGGACCGCGAATCGAGCCCGGCGCGGCATTGCTATAGTCGCGGCCATGCCGCCGACGAACGCCTTCCCGCTCGCCCGCTCCGCCCTCTGGCGCCGCCATCCTTCCGCCTTCCTGCTGGCGGCGCAGCTGCTCAGCCTGATGCTCTACCCGGCGATGGACAACAGCGACAGCGGACGCCTGCTGTTCGGCGCGGTCGGCGTGATCGTGCTGGCCCTGGCGCTGTGGGTCGTCAACCGGAGTCCGTCGGTCAACTGGATCGCCTGGGCGCTGGCCGCACCGGCGGTGGCGCTGACGGTGGGCTCGATCGTGTTCCACCAGCCGGAATGGGTGGTGCTCTCGTCGCTGTTCGAATCGGCCTTGTACCTGTACGTGGCCGGCAGCCTGATCTCGTACATGCTGCACGACCACGTCGTCACCGCCGACGAACTGTTCGCCGCCGGCGCGACCTTCACCCTGCTGGCCTGGGCCTTCGCCTACGCCTTCTACGTCTGCCAAGCCTGGTATCCGGGCAGCTTCACCGGGTTGGTGGACCCGGGCGAGCCGCGCAGCTGGATGGAACTGCTGTTCCTGAGCTTCACCAATCTTTCCGGCGTGGGCATCGGCGACATCCTGCCGCTGCGCGCGCCGGCGCGCGCGCTGGTGATGCTCGAGCAGTTCGCCGGCGTCGGCTACATCGCCGCCATCGTGTCGCGCCTGATCGGCCTGACCATCACCCGGGAGCGCCGCTGATGCGCGGGATCGAATTCCGGCTCGAGCCGGGCCGCGACTTCATCGAACTCAACCAGCTGCTCAAGCTCTGCGGCCTGGCCGGCAGCGGTGGCGAGGGCAAGCACCTGGTCGCCAGCGGCGCGGTGTCGGTGGACGGGGCGGTGGAGTTGCGCAAGACCTGCAAGATCCGCGCGGGCCAGCGGGTGCGGGCCGGCGACCAACGCATCCTGGTGTTGCCGCCGGTTGCCGGCGATTAAATCGCGCCGGCGCGGATGGCCGGATGATCCGCCTGCGGGCAGGTGCCCGCGACGCAGGAGAACCGCCATGCCCCGCGGCGACAAATCCGCCTACACCGACAAGCAGAAGCGCCAGGCCGAGCACATCGAGGAAAGCGAGAAGAAGCAGGGCCGCTCCACCGAGTCGGCCGAACGCATCGCCTGGGCCACCGTCAACAAGCAGGACGGCGGCGGCAAGAAGTCGGGCTCGGGTCGAAAGCACCACTGAGCCGGCGCGCAGGCGCCACGGCTGCCGAGGCCGGTGTTCCGGCCGGCGCGGCGGCCGTGGCAGAATGCGCGCATGAACGACACGCCACCCGACCGCCTCTCCCTCGATCCCCGCAGCCCGCACTACGATGCCGCCCTGCTCGACCGCGGCATCGGCATCCGTTTCAAGGGCGAGGAGCGCCACAACGTCGAAGAGTACTGCATCTCCGAGGGCTGGGTGCGCGTGCCCGTCGGCAAGTCGCTCGACCGCCGCGGCCAGCCGATGACGATGAAGGTCACCGGCCCCGTCGAGGCCTGGTTCCTGGACGCACCGCCGGCCTGAGCCGGCGCGCATCGATCTAGATCACCGTCATTGCGCCGTCCACCGCCAGCTGGTGGCCGGTGACGAAGCCCGCGGCGTCCGAACTCAGCCACAGCACCGCGTTCACCACGTCGTCCACCTCGCCGAGGCGGCCGATGGGATGCAGGCCGACCAGCGTCGCCTCCCACGAAGGATCGCGTTCCAGCGCGCGCTCGAGCATCGCCGTGCGGATCACCCCCGGGCAGACCGAATTGATGCGGATGCCCTTCTTGCCATATTCGGCGGCCGCGCTCTTGGTCAGGCCCGTCACCGCGTGCTTGCTCGCCGCGTAGATGGCGTGGCGCGGCGCGCCCACCAGCCCGGCCACCGAGGCGGTGTTGACGATGGCGCCGCCGCCCTGCGCGAGCATCTGCCGCAATTCGTGCTTCATGCACAGCCACACGCCCTTGACGTTGATCGCCATCATCCGGTCGAACATCGCCTCGTCCGAGTCCGCGAGGCGCTGGTGTTCCTCCTCGATGCCGGCATTGTTGAAGGCGCAGTCGAGCCTCCCGTAGCGCGCGACGGTCGCAGCGACCAGGGCTTCGACCTGGCCGGCGTCGGCGACGTCGCAGTGCTGGAAAAAGCAGTCGCCGCCCGCGGCGCGGATCTGCGCCGCCACGTCCTCGCCGGTCGCCGCGATGTCCGCCAGCACCACGCGCGCGCCCCGCGCCGCGAAGGCCATTGCAGTCCCCTTGCCGATGCCGCCGGCCGCGCCGGTCACCAGCGCCACCTTGCCTTCGAAATCGCGCATCCCGATCCTCCTGCGGCGGCCGCCGCGTTGGCTCGATCATACCGGCGGCGGCACGCAACCCTGCGGCTCCGCCGGACATCCCATGACCGGGACCCCTGCCATCAGTCATAGACAGATTGGTCTAGACAAGTCGTTCTAGAAGGCCTAGGCTGGTTCCACGCCACGAAAGGACCGCGCCATGGCCCGCACGCCACCCAAGCCCAAGCCCACCCCCGCCGAACTCGACCTGCTGCGCCTGCTGTGGCCGCTCGAGCGCGCCACGGTCAAGCAGGTGCACGAGGCCGCGCAGCGCGAGAAGCCCGACACCACCTACGCCAATGTGTTGCGGCTGATGCAGGTGATGCACGGCAAGGGCCTGCTGCTGCGCGACGAATCCGAGCGCTCGCACGTCTATGCGCCGGCGCAGGCGGCCGACTCCACCCGCAAGGGCCTGCTCAGCGACCTGATCCAGAAGGCCTACGCCGGCTCGGGCAAGGAACTGGTGATGGCCGCGCTGCGGGGCGGCCACGTCAGCGCCGCCGAGCGCCGCGAGATCCAGAGGTTCCTCGACGGGGACGAGGTATGAACGCCCTGCTCGCCGATCTCGTGCCCGCGCTCGGCTGGGCGCTGGTGGACTTCCTCTGGCAGGGCGCCGTGGTCGGCGTGCTCGCCTGGGCGGCGCTGGCGCTGCTGCGCGACGCCCGTCCGCAGGCGCGCTACGCGGTGGCCTTGCTGGCGCTGGCCGCCTGCGTGGTGCTGCCACTGGCGCATGTCGTGCTTGCGCTCGCCCCCGTCGATCCCGTTGCCACTGGGTCAATACAGGCGCTGGCCGCCTGGCGCTTCGATGCCGGCGCAGCGGCGGCCGGCACCGACTGGCGCGCCACGCTGCAGGCGCACCTGCCGCAACTGGTGACGGCATGGTCGCTCGGCGCCGCCCTGCTGGCGCTGCGTCTTGCCCTTGGGCTGGCTTGGGTCGGCCGATTGCGCCACGACGGCGCGATGCCCGGATTCGACTGGCAGGCGCGGCTCGAGCGGCTGGCCGCCGTGGTCGGCCTCGCGCAGCCACCGGAACTGCGCCTGGTGGACGGCATCGACGGCCCCGCGGTCGCCGGCTGGTGGCGTCCGGTGGTGCTGGTGCCGAGCGCGCTGCTGGCGCGGATGTCGCCGGACCTGCTGGAGGCGCTGCTGGCGCACGAACTCGCCCACGTGCGCCGCCACGACTACCTCGTCAACCTGCTGCAGGGACTCGTGGAGTCGCTGCTTTTCTATCACCCGGTCGTGTGGTGGCTGTCCAATCGCGTGCGCATCGAACGCGAACAGATCGCCGACGACCTCGCGCTGCGCGCGATCCCCGAACCCCGCCGCCTGGCCCTGGCGCTGCAACGACTCGACCAACTCCAGGCCGAATCGCCGCTCGCCTTTCCCCATCTCGCTCCCGCCGCCCATGGAGGCCAACTCATGAATCGCATCCGACGCCTGATCCGTCCGCAACGCGCGGGCCTGCACTGGAAATCCGGCCTGCCGCTGCTCGCGGTGGGGGCCCTCTGCGCCGCCGTCGTCGCCCAGGCCACGCCGTCCGCAACGCCCTCCGCGGCGCCGGTCGCGGCGCAGGCGGTGGCACCGGTGGCTGCCACGCCCGCGGTGGCGCTGGTCGCCTTCGCCGCGCCTTCCGCCTCGCCTTCCGTGCCCGCGTCCGTGGCGCCAGTAGCCGCCGTCGCACCGGCACCGATGGTCAGCCCGGTCGCCGCGGTGGCGCCGATCGCCGCCATCACCGCGCTGGACGGGGACGCGTCGGCCGACGACGCCGCAACCACGAAGCATCGCTGGTCGGCCGAACGCGGCCAGCCCTATGCCCTGGTCCGCGACGGCCGCGAATCCATGCTGCTGTCCGGCAGTACCGACGACATGGCCGAGGTGCGCGAGGCACGCCTGCACCTGCGCGGCGACTTCCTGTGGTTCCGCCGCGACGGCGCCGGCTACGTCGTGCAGGATCCCGGCCTGCTCGCCGACGTGCGCAAGGCCTGGGCGCCCGCCGACGCGATCGGCGCCAAGCTCGAGGCCCTGGGAGACCGGATGAAACCGCACGCGCAGCGCATGGAGGCCTATGGCAAGCAGATGGAGGGCCTGGCCGCCGTCGACCGCCCGCAGCGCGAACGCATGCAGGCGGTGTCCGAACGCATGCAGCCACTGGCGGACCAGCAGCGCGAACTCGGCGAGCAGATGCGCGCCCTGGGTGAACGCATGGCCGACGCCCGCGGCGAGGACGAGCGCGAGGCGCTGTCGCGGCAGATGGAATCGCTGTCGGCGCGGATGGCGCCGCTGCACGCGCAGATGTCGAAGCTCGGCGCGCAGATGTCCGCGGAAAGCGAAGGCCTGCGCTCCGCGCATGAGCCGATGCAGCGACTCGGCGAGAAGATGCGCGCCGAGGGCGAGCCGATGCGCGAGATCGGCGAGAAGATGGGCGTGCTCGGGAAAGAGCAGGAACGCGCCGCCCGCCAGGCCGACGCCAAGGTGCAAGGGGTGATCGAGCGCGCCCTGCGCGAAGGCAAGGCCGAGCGCAGCGACCGCCTGGGCGGCGACTGATCCGGCGTCAGCGCAGCCGCAGGTCCTCGCGGGTCGGCACGTCCACCCGCGCGGACGCCGCTTCCACCGGCGCCGCCAGGCGCGCCGGCGGCAGCCCGAGCCAGTCGCGCAACTTTGCCAGCGCGAACTCGCGATCGGCAGGCGTCATCCGCGCCAGGCTCGCGCCGTGGTTGCCACCCACCCCGCGAACCCACAGCCGCCAGGCGTCGTTGCGCGCGCTCGGGTCGTACGGATTGGTGGACCAGGGGTCGTTCTCTCCGTAGATGAACACGAAGCGCTGCGCGGACACCTGCACCCACTGCCGGACCTGCGCCATCGCGGAGCCGTCGAAGGTCTTCTCCACGCCGAGCGGCGGATAGTTTTCCGGCACGTCCTGGCGCCGGTAGCGCAGCAGGTCGCCGAACGCCCGCAGGTCGACCCGCGGCGCGCCCAACTGGGTACCGGCCTGGTAGAAGTACGGCGCGTAGAAGTCCAGCGTCGGATCGGCGAAGAAATCCAGGCCGACCACGAAGTCGATGAAACCGAGCAGGTCCGCCGCCGATGCATCCACGCCCGGGATGTCGTCGCACAGGTCGATGCTGCGGTATTGCCAGAACGCGAAGGGCAGTTCGATCACCGCGAACTCGTAGGCGCGGTCCAGGCCCAGGGCGCCGAAGTCGCCCGGCGGCACCAGCGCCTGCACCTCGTCGCGCCGGCGCAAGGCGGTTTCCTGGAAGCGGCGCAGGCTGGCTCGGCAGGCCGGGTTGCCGACGCGGTCGAGGAACTGCACGTAGCGCGCGTCGTAGTCGCCCTGGCTGGTGGGCGCCACGTAGGGCACGGTCGCATCGACGTCGTCGGGGTGGAAGTAGCGGAAGTAGACGCTGGTCATGCCGCTCTTGCTGGCGCCGGTGCTCGCCCAGCGCGCGGGGTAAAGGGTCCTGAAGGCGGCGACCACGGCGTGCAGGTCATCGGCGGACTGGCGGATGTCGAGCTTGCCCCAGTCCATCGAGGCCGGGGCCGACCCGGCGAAGAACCGGTGCTCCACCCGCAACTGGTTGGTCTGCAGCGCCGCGGTGATCTCCTGCTGGGTCGCGGACCAGGGCGTGGAATAGCCGTCGGTGACCAGCACCATCGGCGCCGCCTCGTCGCGATGGAGCAAGGTCACCCGCTGGGTGAAGCTCGCGCCGCCCGGATCGGCGTGGTCCAGCGGTTGGCGGAAGATGACGCGGTAGAAGTAGGTGCCAGGGATGGGCGACGGTCCCTGGCTGGCGGATTGCACGCCCGGCAACGCCTGTATCCGGGCGAGCAGCACGAGCGGGTCGGTGGCCAGCGCCGGGCCGGTGGAAAGCAGCAGGCACAGCCCGGCCAGCAGCCCGCGGATCGTGGCACTACGCATGGTCGATCTCCCCTGGCGACGCGGGGAGCATACACCGGGCCACCGCCCGGGCTGCCGCCGTGTCAGGCGAGGGAGATCACCGCGGGCGGAATCTCCTCGCCCTCCTGCTGGCGGCGCAACAGGTCCTGCGTCGCCGCCGCGGCCTCGGCGGCCTCGCGCGAGGCCTTCTCGTAGCGCTGGCGATCCGGGCACAGCACCTGCATGTAGTCGGCGTCGAAGTTCAGGCGCTCGACCAGGAAGTCCACGAAGGCCCGCACCTTCGGCGAGGGCACCGCCCCGCGCGTGAATACCGCGTTGAAGTCCAGCTCCGGCCCGGTCCAGCCGGCCAGCACGCGCCGCACCTGCCCCATCTCGGCGAAGGCTTTCACCGTGATGTCGGTGCACAGCATCAGGCCCTCGCCGCACAGCAGCGCGCCGCGCAGGGCGATCGGGTCGTTCGCCACGAGCACCGGGTCCACCAGGAAGTCGCTGGTGCGCTTGCCGTCCGACAGCGGCCAGAAGTAGCCGCCGTTGCGGCGGTTCTTCTGCATCGCCAGCGCGCGGTGGTGCTGCAGGTCGTCCGGGTGCAGCGGTTCGCCGTGGCGCTCCAGGTAGAGCGGGCTGGCATAGACCTGGGTGCGGAACACCGACAGCCGGCGCGCGGCGAGGTTGGAATCCGGCAGCGTGCCCACGCGCAGGGCGACGTCGATCTCCTTGGAGATCAGGTCCAGGGATTCGTTGCTCAGCAGCATCTCGACCCGCACTTCCGGGTGCAGGGCATGGAACTCGCCCAGCAAGGGCGCGATCCAGGTGATGCCCACCGAATACGGCGCGGTGATGCGCAGCCAGCCGCGCGGGCCGCCTTGCAACTGGCCCACCGCGCTCTCGGCCTCGTCGAGTTCGCGGGCGATGCGCTGCGAGTGTTCGTAATAGACGTTGCCGGCCTCGGTGAGGCCGATCTTGCGGGTCGTGCGCTGCAGCAGCTGCGCGCCGAGCCGCGTCTCCAGTTCCTGCACCTTGCGGCTGACCGTGGTCTTGGGCAGTCGCAACTGCTTGGCCGCGGCGATGAAACTGCCGTGCTCGACCACCTTGACGAAGATGAGGGTGTCGTTGAGGTCGCGCATGGACGCACTCCTTGGAAAAGACCGGCCAGGGACGGTGGTTCGGATTTCGGGACAATTATTCCCTGAATTGCCGGCTAATCAAGAGGGCGATTGGTCCGCAGAATGGCGTCCTTCCCGACCAGGACCGCGCCCATGCCCCTGCTCCGACTTGCCAGCCTGATCGTCGCCACGCTGCTGCTGGCGGCGCTCTCGGCCTTCGTCCCGGCCCCGCCCGGGCAGGCCGGATCCCTTTCCAATCAATCCACTGCGGCTATTTCGGTGGCGCCTTCCGCACTCGCGGCGCAGCTTCCCGGCCCGGCCTGGAGCCGTCTCCAGGTTGCCCGCACGGCAGCCCTGTACAGTCGCGGATTGACCCGGTCAGCGGGACAATCTGTCCCTGGAGCGGGACAATGACCCGCCCCATCCTCATCCTCGAGGCCACCACGCCGATTGGCCGCGCGCTGGTGGCGCAGGCCCTGGCGCACGGCCGCGCGGTGGTCGCCGCGGCCGTCGACGACGAGGGCCTGCGCGAGCTGCGCGGCGCCCATCGCCGCGCCGACCTGACCGTGCTGCCGGGCGCCGCGGGCAACGCCGCCAGCGCCGCCGCGCTCGTCGCCGACCTGCGTGAACTGGGCCGCCCGCTCGGCGGCGTGGTGGTGGCGCTGTGCTGCGAACCGCGCCGTGGCCGCCTGCTCGACATGCACGACGAGGCGCTCGACGAACTGGTGCGCGAAGAAGTGCTGCCGCACCTGGCCGCCGCGCGCGCCTTGGTGCCACTGCTGGCCGAGGGCGGCCGCAACGGCGCCTACGTGGTGATCGGCGGCCCCGGCAGCGAACAGCCCTGGGCCGGCTACGGCCTGCGCTCGGTCGCTGCCGCCGCCAATCGCATGCTGGTCCGCGTGCTGCACGACGAAGCCCGCGCCCTGTCGGTGCGCGTGCAGCTGCTGGCGGTCGAGATGCCGACGCGCACCGACGACAACGCCGAGCGCGCCTGTTCGCACTGGCCGAGTGCCGTCGCCATCGCCGATCGCGCGCTGGCGCTGGTGGATCCTGCGCGTCCGCGCGAGAGCGCCGAGGCGGTCGTGCGCTTCGCCTGGACCCCGCCGCCCCCGACCCCCGACCGCCGTGCCGTGCATGCCACGGCGGCCGCCACGCCCCGCGTGCTCGACGACACCTGGCGCCTGCTGCAACCGCTGCTCGACGCCGCCACCGCTCCCCTTTCCAACGACAACAAGAAGGCCTGACGCCATGACCCCGACTTCCCACGCCACCCTCTCCCGCCGCGTCCCCGCCATGCTCGCGCTGGCCGCCGCCACCGTGCTGGCGCTCGCCAGCCTGGGCTGCGATTCCAGCGCGGCGCCCGCCGCCGGCGGACCGCCGCCCGCGGAAGTGAGCATCGCGCCCGTCCTCAGCAAGACGGTGCATGCCTGGGACGACTTCACCGGCCGCATCAGCGCGGTCGAGTCCGTCGACCTGCGCCCGCGCGTCTCCGGCTACATCGAGCGCGTTGCCTTCGAAGAGGGCGAGGACGTTGCCCGCGGCGACCTGCTGTTCGTGATCGATCCGCGGCCCTACCAGGCCGCGCTGGCGCAGGCCGAGGCGCAGTTGGAAGCCGCCCGCAGTGCCGCCCGCCTGGCGCGCGCCCAAGACGCGCGGGCGCAGAGCCTGATCGAGGCCAAGGTCATCTCGCGCGAGGAGTTCGAAGCCCGCCGCGCCGCCAGCGCCCAGGGCGATGCCGGCGTGCGCGCCGCCGAAGCCGCGGTCGCCACCGCGCGACTGAACCTGCAGTTCACCCAGGTGCGCGCGCCGATCGCCGGCCGCGTGGGCCGGGCGCTGGTCACCGAAGGCAACCTCGCGCAGGCCGACGCCACCCTGCTGGCCTCGCTGGTGTCGATCGACCCGGTGTACGTGGACTTCGAGAGCGACGAGCAGACCTTCCTGCGCTACGGCGCCAGGGCCCGCGAGGGCGGCAATGCGGTGAAGGTGGGCCTGGCCAACGAGGACGGCTATCCGCATGAAGGCAAGCTCGACTTCGTCGACAACCGGGTGGATCCACGCACCGGTACCATCCGCGCCCGCGCGGTGCTGCCAAACCCGGATCGCGCGTTCACGCCCGGCCTGTTCGCCCGCGTGCAGCTGGAGGGCAGCCAGGGCTTCCCGGCGCTGCTGGTGGACGACAAGGCCGTGCTCACCGACCAGGACCGCAAGTACGTGTACGTGGTCGGCGCCGACAACCTCGCCGCCCGCCGCGACGTCACCCTCGGCCGCATGGCCGAGGGCCTGCGCGTGGTGACGGCGGGCCTCAAGCCCGGCGACCGCGTGGTGGTCGACGGCGTGCAGAAGATCTTCTTTCCCGGCATGCCGGTGAAGGCCACCGCCGTGCCGATGGCGCCGGGCGAGCGCAAGCCCGTCGCCGCCAATGCGGTCGCCGCCCGCTAAGGAACCCGACTCATGGACTTCTCGCGTTTCTTCATCGACCGGCCGATCTTCGCGGCCGTGTTGTCCATCATCATCTTCGCCGCCGGCCTGATCGCCATCCCGCTGCTGCCGGTCGGCGAATACCCGGAAGTGGTGCCACCCTCGGTGGTGGTGCGCACGGTGTACCCGGGCGCCAACCCGAAGGTTATCTCCGAGACCGTCGCCACGCCGCTGGAAGAAGCCATCAACGGCGTCGAGGACATGATGTATTTCAAGTCCGTCGCCGGTTCCGACGGCGTGCTGCAGATGACGGTCACCTTCAAGCCGGGCACCGACGCCGATGACGCCGCCGTGCGCGTGCAGAACCGCGTCAGCCAGGCGCTGGCGCGGCTGCCCG
>CBININ010000024.1:0-14736 GCA_966250755.1 uncultured Gammaproteobacteria bacterium
TAGTAGATCATCGGCTTGTCGTACACCGGCAGCAGCTGCTTGCTGAAGGCCTGGGTGATCTGGTACAGCCGCGTGCCCGAGCCGCCGGACAGCACGATGCACTTGCGCCAGACCGCGCTCACGCCGACACCCCGATACGCTCGAGCCGGTAGCTGCCGTCGAGCACGCGCGCGACCCAGGGCTGGTGCCCGAGGTACCAGTCGACGGTGCGCGCGATGCCCTCCTCGAAACGCACCGAAGGCACCCAACCAAGCTCCGACTTGAGTCGGGTCGCGTCGATGGCGTAGCGGCGATCATGGCCCGGGCGATCGGCGACGAAGCGGACCTGCGAGACCCGCGGTTGGCCGTCCGCGCGCGGCCGGCGCGCGTCGAGGAGAGCGCAGATCGCTTCCACCACCTGCAGGTTCTCGCGCTCGGAATCGCCGCCGATGTTGTAGGTCGCGCCCACGCGCCCGGCCTCGAGCACGCGCCGGATCGCGGTGACGTGGTCGCCGACGTACAGCCAGTCGCGCACGTTGCGGCCGTCGCCGTACACGGGCAGCTCCTCGCCCGCTTGCGCACGCTGGATGATCAGCGGGATGAGCTTTTCCGGGAACTGGTAGGGCCCGTAGTTGTTCGAGCAGTGCGTGGTGAGCACCGGCAGCCCGAAGGTGTGGTGGAAGGCGCGCACCAGGTGGTCGGAGGCCGCCTTGCTCGCCGAATACGGCGAGTTGGGCGCATACGGGCTGTCCTCGGTAAAGGCGCCGGAAACGCCCAGCGAGCCGAACACTTCGTCGGTGGACACGTGCAGGAAACGAAAGTCGGCGCGCGGACCGTCGGGCAGCTCCCGCCAGTAATCGCGCACCGACTCCAGCAGCGCCAGGGTGCCGACGACGTTGGTCTGGACGAAGGCCGCGGGTCCGTCGATCGAACGGTCGACGTGGCTCTCGGCGGCGAAATTGATGACCGCCTCCGGGCGGTGTTCACGCAGCAGCGCGGCGACGAGGGCACGGTCGCCGATGTCGCCGTGGACGAAGCGATGCGCGGGATCGGCGTGCACCGGCGCCAGGGTGTCGAGGTTGCCCGCGTAGGTCAGCGCGTCGAGGTTGACGATGCGCACGCTGTCGCCGGCGAGGCTGTCGAGTACGAAATTGCCACCGATGAAGCCCGCCCCACCGGTCACCAGCCACGTCCGCATCGCGATTCCGTCCTGTGCGCGGGCAGGCCGCCGCGGCCGTCCCGGGCCGCATTCTGGCAGGTCGGCGGGGCCAGCGTCGAACCGCGCGGGCTCAGGACATGCCGCCCGATCCGATCCAGCCGCGTCGCCAGGCCACCCAGGTGCCGACCGCGCTGAGCAGCGCCATGGCGGCGACCACGGTGTAGAAGCCCTGCGCCCCGGTATCGAAGAACGGCGCCTGGAAATTCATGCCCATCACGCCGGAGACCAGCGCCAGCACGCCCATCAGCACGGTGACGAAGGTGAGCGTCTGCATGGTCTCGTTCATCGCCTGCGCGGCGCGCGTGGACAGCAGTTCGAAGGAACCGATGACGAGGTCGCGGGCGCCCTCCACCTCGTCCTCGGCCCGCTCGTAGCGCCGGTCCAGGGCCTCGAAATGCGGCCGCGCCTCGGGCCGCTCGGTGGCCATGAAGTCCGGCCGTGCCATGCCGTAGAAGACGTCGCGGTGCATCTTCAACAATCGGCGCAGCTCCGCCAGCCGCTTGCGCACCGCCACCAGCCGGCCGAGGAACTGCGGGGTCCCGCGCTTGCCCAGCAAGGCGACCTCGACCCGGTCGACGTCGTGCACCAGCAGCTCCACGGCCCGGAAATAGCTGTCGAGCAGGCGGTCGAGCAGGCTGGCTACGAAGGACTCCGCCGCCAGCGCGCCGATCGCCGACTCGCCCTGCTCGCGCTCGCGCAATTCGTCCAGGAAGGGCAACGCGCGGTCGTGCACGGTCACCACCACATTGGGACCCGACACCAACGTCAGGTGGCCGAGGGCAAGGGCCGCCTGGCTCGCCTCCAACCCCACCGAGGCCGCCGTCACCCGGAAGAGCTGGCCGAAGTTCGCGAGCGACGGGCGATCCCGGGGGTCGGTCTCCAGGCGGAAAAGCCGGGCTTCGCAGCCCAGCCGCGCGGCGACGGCCTCGATGTCGGCAGGCGTGGGGCCGCAGACGTCCACCCACAGCAGTTGTCGCGGCCCCAGGGCCTCGGGGTGCAGGCCGTCGAGCCGGGTGAGCGCCCGGTCCTTTCCGTCGGCGGAATACAGCAGGGCTTGCAGGGCCATCGCGCCATCCTTGGCTGAACCATGGGGTCGTACCTGCCAATTCTGTCACGGCCGCTTGGATCGACTGGCCCGGAAGTGAAGTTTTTCCGTTGACAGCGATGCGACGTTCATCCACGGTCAAGCCCGGGCCGCGACACGTGAACCAGGGGGAATCACATGGACACCAAGACGCTCCGGGAGCCTGAAACCCAACAAGGCGAGGAGAGGCCGACGGAGGCCAACGCGACGGCGATGCCGCCCAGGCTGGAGCGGCCCATGGACCTGTCGCTCCGGGCGATGCGCCAGGCCGCGGAACGCGAGGCCATTACCCGGGCCCTGCACCGAAGCCAGGGACAGGTGCCCGCGGCGGCCGCCCTGCTGGGCATTTCCCGCGCGCAGCTCTACCGGCTGATCAGCCGCCTGCGGCTGGACCATCATGCCGTGGTGGAAGAAGGCGAACGCGCCAAGGCCGTCGCGGCCACCGCCACGAACGTGGTCCGCCTGGAACCGTCGCGCAACGCAGCCTCCTGAGGCCCCGTCGGCTCAGGCCGGCAGCACCTGCGCGCGCAGTTCGCGCGTGGCCTTGAGCGAGTTGGAGACAAGGCAGCCCGCTTCGGCCTTGTGCAGGGCGCGCTGGGCCGCCGCCGCATCCACGCCGTCCGGCACCCGCAGCACCGCATCGACCGCGAAGTGGGTGAAGTGCGAGTTGCCCTGCTCGCGCTCCAGCCGCCCTTCCACCGAAATCTCGAGCGAGGACCACTCGAGGCGACTGGC
This sequence comes from uncultured Gammaproteobacteria bacterium, assembly GCA_966250755.1. Lineage (GTDB taxonomy): Bacteria > Pseudomonadota > Gammaproteobacteria > Xanthomonadales > Xanthomonadaceae > Arenimonas. The sequence continues at coordinate 3,018 of CBININ010000024.1, forward strand.
GCGGGCGATCGCGCGGAAGGTCATCAACAGGCAGTCGGCCAGCGCCGCGCACAGCAGGGTCTCCGGCGACCAACGGTCGCCCGGGCCGCCGAACTGTACCGGGGGCCGCGAAGCGATCGGCTCGAGCCCCTCGGACTGCAGTTCTACGTCGCCCTCGAGGTTCGAGACCGCGCGGGCGCGATAAAGGTGCGGGAACGGATGCATGCCCTGCCCGGAGCGGAACGTCAGAACGGGATGTCGTCGTCCGGGAAGGGTTCTTCGCTGCGATTCGCCGGCGCGGCCGCGGCCGGACGGTCGCCGCCGTAGCCGCCGTAGCCGCCGCGCTGTGGACGCTCGCTGCGCTCACCGCGTTCGGCGCCGCCACCCTCGCCCTTGCCGCCGAGCAGCATCATCTCGTCGGCGATGATGTCGGTGCTGTAGCGTTCCACGCCCTGCTTGTCGGTGTACTTCTCGGTGCGCAGCTTGCCCTCGACGTAGCACTGGCCGCCCTTCTTCAGGTACTCGCCGGCGATCTCCGCCAGCCGGCCGAAGAACTTCACCCGATGCCACTCGGTGCGTTCCTGCATCTCGCCGTTCTTGTCCTTCCACTTCTCGTTGGTCGCCAGCGAGACCGAGGTGATCGCGCCGCCCGATTGCGAGTACCGCACTTCCGGGTCCTTGCCCAGGGTGCCGACCAGGATGACCTTGTTGATGCCGCGTGCCATGTCTCGTTCCTCTCAAGTCCTGTTCCGGATGATACCGGCATTCCGCCGGCCGGGCCGGCAGGAACCAGCATCCCGGGACCGTCGGGCCGCGTGAGCCGGGCGACGCCCCGACGCGGGGTAGGACTCCCCCCATCCGCCTGCCCGTATAATTCAGCCATGGCCGCCCTCGACACCGCCCCCCGCTTGCCCGCCTTCGCCGAGGTCCAGGCGCTGGCCGCGGCGGACATGGCGGCGGTGGATGCGCTGATCCGCGGCCGGCTGGCTTCGGACGTGGTGCTGATCAACCAGATCTCCGAGCACATCGTCGCCGCCGGGGGCAAGCGCCTGCGACCGATGCTGGCGGTGATCGCCGCGCGGGCGCTGGGCTACGCCGGCCGCGGCCACCACCAGCTGGCGGCGATCATCGAGTTCATCCACACCTCCACCCTGCTGCACGACGACGTGGTGGACGAATCGGACCTGCGCCGCGGCCGCAAGACCGCCAATGCGCTGTGGGGCAACGCACCGAGCGTACTGGTGGGCGACTTCCTCTACTCGCGCAGCTTCCAGCTGATGGTCGAACTCGATTCGATGGACGTGATGCGCGTGCTGGCCGACACCACCAACCGGATCGCCGAAGGCGAGGTATTGCAGTTGCTGCACATCGGCAACCCGGATACCACCGAAGCCGACTACTTGCAGGTGATCGAGCGCAAGACCGCGGTGCTGTTCGCCGCCGCCACCCGGCTGGCGGCAATGCTCGCAGGCGCCACGCCGGCGCGGCAGCAGGCGCTGGCCGACTACGGCATGGCGCTTGGCATGGCCTTCCAGATCGCCGACGACGTGCTCGATTACACCGCGGACGCCGCCGCGCTGGGCAAGAACCTGGGCGACGACCTCGCCGAGGGCAAGGCCACCCTGCCGCTGATCCACGCGATGGACCGTAGCGGCCCGGCGCAACGCGAGGCACTGGCCGGGATCGTGCGCGACTGCGACGTCGATGCGTTGCCGCGGGTGGTGGCGGCGATCCGCGAGTCCGGCAGCCTGGACTACAGCCGCCAGCTGGCCGAGCGCTATGCGCAGGCGGCCGAGGATGCGCTCGACGGCCTCGACGGCAATGGCTGGGTCGCCGCCCTGCGCGCGCTGGCGCGCTACTCGATCGATCGCGGGCACTAGTTTCATCCCGCGTCCGGCAAGCCGGACGCGGGCGGCGCGCCCGCGGCGGGCGAATCAGCGCGCGGCGAACGCCTCGCCGAAGAAGCGATGCATCTGGGCCACGCTGCGCTTGTAGCTGGGCGCGTGGTAGCGGCAGCCCGGCACGGTGTCGTGCTCGTCCGGCTCGGCGAAGCAATGCACGGCGCCGCCGTAGTTGGTGAACTGCCAGTCGGCCTTCGCGCCACGCATTTCGTTTTCGAAGGCAGCGATGGATTCGGCGGAGACGAACTTGTCGTCGGCGCCGTTCATCACCAGCACCGGCGCCTTCAGTTCGCCCGCCTTCGCTGGCATCTTCGTACTCAGGTTGGCGTGGAAGGTGGCGACGCCGGCGATGTCGGCGCCGCTGCGCGCCAGCTCCAGCGCGACCATCCCGCCGAAGCAGAAGCCGATCGCGCCGATGTGCTTGGCATCCACGGGGGCCTTGCCGCCGGACGCGCGCAGCGTGGCGAGCGCGGCGCGGATGTGCGAGCGCAGCGCGGCCGGGTCGGAACCGGCGGCGCCCGAGGCCTTGCCGGCCTCGTCGGCGTTCTTCGGCCGCACCCCGCGGCCGTACACATCGGCCAGCAGGATCACGTAGTCCTTGCCCGCCAGGGTCTTGGCCTTGGCGACGGCGGCCTCGTTGACGCCGTACCAGTTCGGCACCATCACCAGGCCCGGGCGCGGTGCCTTGCTGGCGTCGTCCCAGACCAGGTAGCCGTCGAAGGTCTTGCCGCCGTCGGTCCAGCTGATTTTTTCAGCCCGGGGCGCTGCCTGGGCGGCGAAGGACGCGGCCAGCAGCAGGAATGCGGATATCAGGCGCATGGGGGTGCTCCGTCCTGGAAGGGAACGGGGATTATGGCGCAGCCGCATGAAGGCGGCGTGGCTGCCCTCAGGCGACGCCCAGGCCGGGGATGGCGCTGATCTGCGCGGGGTCGAAGCCGGCCACCTTGGCGAAGTGCCGGCCGCGCTCGACGTAATCCTTGTAGCGCGGGAAGCTCGGCGCGCCGGGCGAGAGCAGGACCATGCCCTCGTTCTCCAGGAACTCGCGCGCCAGCCGGATCGCATCGTCCATCTCGCCGGCCTCGGCGAGGTGGAAGTGCTTGTTGGCGGCGATGGGCTTGAGCCGCTCGTGGATGCGCGGGCCGTTCTGCCCCATCGTGATCACCGCCCACGGCGGGTCGGCCAGCATGCGCTCCGCGAACACACCCCAGTCCACGCCACGATCGTAGCCGCCCACCAGGATCGCGATGCGCCGGCCCTTGTGGCAGTCGAGCGCGGCGATGCTGGCATGCGGCGTGGTGCTGATGGAGTCGTTGACGTAGCTGATCCCGTCGCGGTGCCCGAGCATCTGCAGGCGGTGCGGCAACGGCCGGAAGGTGTGGGCGTAACCGGCCAGCGATTCCGCGTCCAGCCCGAGCGCCTCGATCGCGGCCAGCGCGGCGCACAGGTTGATGCGGTTGTGGCGGCCGGGCAACGGCAGGACGCGCGTGTCCATCACCATCTGGTGGCCGCGGTAGAGGTCGACGTCGCGCAGGTGCCAACCATCGGGATCGTTGAACCAGATCACCCGCAGCCCCGGCGGCAGCTCGGCCGCGGCGATGCGCGGGTCGCCGGCGTTGAGCACGGCCACCCGAGGTTCGGCCTGCGTCACCAGCGCCAGCTTGTCCTCGAAGTAGCGCTGCTCGGTGCCGTGCCAGTCCAGGTGCTCGGGGTAGAAGTTGAGCACCACCGCGACCTCGGGCCGCACGGCCTCGCGGGTCTGGTAGCTCGACAGTTCGATCGCCCAGTACTGCGGCGGCGGCTCGACGTCGACCAACTCCAGCAGCGGCAGGCCGATGTTGCCGGCCAGCGCGGTGCGGCGCCCGGCGGCGCGCAGCAGGTGGGCGATCAGCGCGGTGACCGTGCTCTTGCCCTTGGTTCCGGTGACGCAGACCGTTCGCTCGAAGGGATGCTCGGCGAACCACAGCCCGGTGCCGCCGATGAAGCGGGTGCCGTGCAACTCGGCGTCCACCGCGGGCGATGTGTAGGGGCTGATGCCGGGCGATTTCACCACCACCTCGAAGGCCGCCAGCCTGGGGCCGTCGACCTCGGTCTCCGCCGTCAGGTGCGGGTCGTCCATGGCGCGCAGTGCCGCGGCTTCCTGCTCGTTGCAGAACACCGTGATCGGCTGGCCCGGCAGGCGCCAGCGCAAGGCCGCCAGCGCGGCCCGGCCTTCGCGGCCATAGCCCCAGATCGCCAGCCGCTTGCCCTCAAGTTCGGAAATCTTCAAGCAGCGGGCCCTGCAGGCTGGGGGGAATGGCATGATCATCCGATGCTTCGAGCAGCGGCGCCAGATGCAACTCGCCCGGGTCGAGCAGGGGCTGGATCTCGCGGGCGAAGCGGGCCACCAGCGCGTCCTCGCGCCAGGACGGGTTGGCGGCCAGCGCGGCCATCGCCGCGCGCGATTCGCGGCCCTCGCCCACGCATTCGAAGGGCTTGTGGTCCTGGTACTCGAGCAGGGCGTCGAAGCCCGGCGCCTGCTCCGGCTCGTCGAGCAGGTTGCGGCCGAAGATGCCCATCAGCCGCGGCTTGGGCATGAACGGCGCCAGCGCCAGGAAGACGAAGTGGCACTTGGGGCAGGCGCCGCACCAGCGCTGCGCCGGCCGCTCGCCGAGGATGTGGAAGTTGCGGTTGCAGCTGGAGAAGTGGGCGTCGTAGCGGTCGGTCTTGGCGAACTGCCGGGCGACGGCCAGCTCCGAGAACGGCCGCAGCAGCGAGAAGTAGTCCAGGTCGGCGGCCACGTGCGCATGCAGGTGGGCGGCGAAATCGAGCTCGAACTGCCAGCCCTTGGACCACTGGTGGTTCACCTCGCCGGTGCCCGGGATGATGCTGCCGTAGCTGGCCGAGCGTTCGTTGGAGAACACCACCATCCCCGCCCCTTCCAGCACCGCGCCCAGCGCGAGGATGGCCGAGTTCACCGCGGTCACCGGGATGTGGCCGTTGAGCGCGCCCAGCTTGTTGTACTCGAACAGTTCCGGCGCCAGCTGGCGCCCGATGTTGAGCATCGGCAGGCCGGTGCGCTCGGCGCAGGCGCGGATCAGCGGCGAGGCGCCGATCCAGCTCGCGACCTGCGGCACGCCGGCGCGGCGCAGCGACTCGACCGACACCAGCGAGTCCTTGCCGCCGCCGATCGCCACCAGCGCTTCCCGGCGCAGGCCGAGGGCCGGCGCCGGCGCATCGCTGGCGTCGGCATGCGGGAAGACGATCCTTCCTCGAAGGCTCATGCCGTTGCGGTAGGCGAACTCGCCGAGGCCGTTCTCGTAGAGCTCCTGCAGGAACGCCGCGGTTCCCGCGTCGATCGGTTCGCCCTCGATGGCGATCGTCGGCGGCACCGCCGCCTTGTAGTAGCTCACGCCAGCGATGAAATGCAGCAGGCGCAGGGCCTTGCGCACCGCCGCCGCCCGCGCCGGCTCGAGCGTGTACGGCGCGTTCGGGTAACGGATGACCTCGACCAGGCGCGGGCCGTCGTCGAAGGCATAGGCCAGGCGCGCCTCGCCGGTGGCGGCGTCGAAGTGGCAGTCGAGGAATCGGAAGGCACGGATGCCCTCGCGCGCGAAGTGAAGCTCAGTCATCGATCACGTCCTCCTGCGGCAGCGCGCGCAGGTTGTAGCGGTTGGCCATCGCGAAGCCGTAGGCGCCGGCGTTGGCGATCAGCAGGATGTCGCCGGCGGCGGTGGCCGCGGGCAGCGGGCGGCGGCGGCCGAGCACGTCGCCGGTCTCGCAGATCGGGCCGACGATCTCCGCCGGCGCGCCGGGGGCCTGGTCGAGCCGCGACAGGTTCACGATCTCGTGCCAGGCGTTGTAGAGCGCCGGTCGCAGCAGCGCGTTCATGCCGGCGTCGGCGCCGATCCGGCGCAGGCCGAGCTTGTCCGACACCTGCGTGACCTGCGCCAGCAGCACGCCCGCCTCGGCCACCAGGTAGCGGCCCGGCTCCAGCCACAGCGCGTATTGCGGCCACAGCGCCTTGATCTCGGCCATGGCCTTGCCGAAGGCCGCGACGTCGAAGGCCTCGCCCTGCGGCTCGTAGGGCACACCCAGGCCGCCGCCGACGTCGATCGCCGACACCGTGCCGATGCGCTCGGCCAGGGTGACCAGCTGCGCGTACACCTGCGGCCAGTGGCGCACGTCGAGGATGCCGCTGCCCACGTGCGCATGCAGCACGGCGATGCGCGCGCCCAGCGAGCGCACGAGCTCGGCGAAGGCGGGCACGTCCTCGGCAGGCAGGCCGAACTTGGCCTGTCGGCCGCCGGTGCGCACCTTCTCGTGGTGGCCCAGGCCGTAGCCCGGGTCCACGCGCAGCACCAGCTGGCGGCCGCGGAACAGCTGCGGCCACTCGCGCAGCACCGCGGCGTTGTCCACCGTCACCCAGGCATCGCGGGCGAACGCGGCCTCGTACTCGTGCCGCGGCGCGAAACTCGGCGTGAACAGCACACGCGTGGGATCGAGTGCCGGCAGCGCCTCGAACAGGTGATCGAGTTCGGCCTGCGACACGCACTCGAAGCCGAAGCCCTCGGCCTCCAGCGCCCGCAGGATCGCCGGATGCGCATTCGCCTTGAGCGCATAGAAGCGCCGGTCGACGGCGCCGACGTCGCGCAGGGCGCGGGCGCGCTCGCGCACGGTCGGCAGGTGGTAGGCGTAGCGCGGCGTGCCTTGCGCGGCCAGGTCCAGCAGGCGGTCGCGCGCGGCTTCCCACCAGCGCGGCGTGGACACGGCCGCACCATCGACCGACAGCTGGCGCCAACTCGGCCCGAACACCTCGCCTTCGTCCACCGGCATCGCGCCCGAATGGATGAGCAGCTCATGCAGCTTCGGCATCAGGTCGTCGGCCAGGGCCTCGTCCAACACGAAGGTCAGGTTGAGGTCGTTGGAACTCTGTGAGATCAGGTGCACGCGCTCGCGGCCGAACTCGCCCCAGACATCGGTGAGCTTGTGCAGCAGCGAGCGCATGCCGCGGCCGACCAGCGTGACCGCGCTGCAGGGCGCGATCACCTTCACCCGGCAGACCTCCGCCAGGTCGGCGCACAGCGCATCGAGCACGTTGGTGGTGACGAGGTTGTCGGAGGGGTCCAGCGAGACCGTCACGTTGGCCTCCGACGAACCGATCAGGTCGATGGACAGGCCGCGGCGCTTGAAGCGCTCGAATACATCCGCCAGGAAGCCCACCTGTTGCCACATGCCGATGGTCTCCATCGACACCAGCACGATGCCGCGCCGCGAGCTGATCGCCTTGACACCCGCCAGGGTGGTGGCGCGGTGGTCGATGACGGTGCCGACCATGTCGGGCCGCTCGGTGTCCCGGATCCAGATCGGCACCCGCGCTTCGCGACAGGGATGGATGCAGCGCGGGTGCAGCACCTTGGCGCCGGTGGAGGCGATTTCCTGCGCCTCCTCGTAGTCCAGCCGCGACAGCAGGCGCGCGTCCGGCACCTGCCGCGGGTTGGCGCTGAACATGCCGGGCACGTCGGTCCAGATCTCGACCCGCCGCGCCTGCAGCAGCGCGCCGAAGTACGCCGCCGAGGTATCCGAGCCGCCACGTCCGAGGATGGCGGTGCCGCCGTCCTCGCCGCGGGCGATGAAGCCCTGGGTGATGAGCAGGCGCGCTCCGTCGCCGAAGCGCATGCGCAGGGCGGGATCGCCGTGGTAACGGCAGGACACCGACAAGCGCTTCGACCATTCGTTCTGGTTGGGCAAGCTGATGGCCTGCAGCCAGTCGCGGGCGTCGCACCATTCGACCGCCACGCCCCGCGAGGCGAGGTAGGCCACCCCGAGCGTGGACGACAACAGTTCGCCCTGGGCCAGCACTTCCGCGGCCCAGCCGAGGTCGTCGGAGCGACGTCGCGGATCGGCCTGCAATGCGGCGAGCGCGGCCAGCCGTGCGTCGAGCGCTTCGAAGCCAATCCCCAGTTCGCCGCAAAAAGCCAGGTGGCGCTCGCGTAGCGCCGCCACGCCGGAGGCCACCGCGGCATCGTCGTTGCGGCGGTCGACCAGGGCTTGCAACTCGTTGGTGACGCCCGACAGCGCCGACACCACCACCAGCACGCGACAGTCTTCCTCGCGCGCCCGCGCGGCCATCAATTTGCCGATGTTGTCCCAGCGGTGGCGGCGGGACACGCTGGTGCCGCCGAATTTCAGGACGATCCAGTCGTCCTTGCCGGGCTGGGCGGTCATGGTGGGGCGCGGCCTCCGGGGCCTTCGGGAACGGGAGCGGTAGAATGCGGGCGCGCGGGTTCGCGCCGGAAGGAATGATAAACGATGCGCGCGGACCGCCGCTTTGCACAGGTCGACGTTTTCTCGCCGGCGCCGGGCCGCGGGAACCCGCTAGCCGTGGTGCAAGCGGACGCCGGCCTGGACGACGCGCGGATGCAGGCGATGGCGGCCTGGTTCGATCTTGCCGAGACCACCTTCCTGCTGCCGCCGACGCAGGCCGGCGCGGATTACCGCCTGCGCATCTTCACCGCGCGGCAGGAGATCGCGTTTGCCGGGCATCCCAGCATCGGCAGCGCCTTCGCCGCGGTGGCGCTGGGCCTGCTGCCGCGTCCGGCCTCGGGCCGCCTGCAGCAGGAGTGCAGGGCCGGCGTGCTGCCGCTGCGGCTGGAAGGCGAGGACACCGCCTGGGTGCAGGTGCCGCGCTCGCGACGCATTGCGCCCCCGCCGGACGCGGGTCGCCTGTTGCGCCTGGCGCTGGGCGATCGCCGGCTGGGGCCGACGCCGCCCTCGCTGGTGGAAGGCGGCCGGCGCTGGTGGCTGGCCGAACTGGCGGACGAAGGCCAGGTCCGCCGCATGCAGGCCGACGACGCCGCCATCCTCGCGCTGGCGCGCGCCACCGACAGCCTGGGCCTGTGCGTGTTCGCGCGCACACCCGGCGCGGACGCCGACCTGGTCGTGCGCGCCTTCCCGCTCGGCGTCGGCCTGCGCGAGGATCCCGCCTCCGGCGCCGCGAATGCCGCCATCGCCGCCTTTCTCGAGGAGTCCGGCGCGCTCGGGGCGCTCGGCACACGCTTCCAGGTCAGCCAGGGGCGCGAGATGGGCCGCGATGCGCGCTTGTGCCTGGAAATCGATCCCGACCGCCAGGTCTGGGTGGGCGGCCGCTGCCAGCTGGTGGTGGACGGCCGCGTGCGCTGGTGATCGAAAAGAAGAAGGGGCCCGAAGGCCCCTTCCTTGTTGCGCGTGCGCTTGCGTCGGGGATCAGCGGCGATAGCCCGAGTCCTGTGGACGCACCTCGACCACCACCCGCATCGTCCGGCCCGGACGGTAGCTCGTGAAAGCCTGGTAGGTCTGGCCCGCGTAGCGGTAGGTCACGTCGTAGCCTTCGATCTGCTCGTTGCCGTTGTCGTAGTCCACCACGGTGCGGCAGCGACGCACGACGCCGGAGTTGTCGCGGTACTCGTAGGCGTTGTTGTTCTTGTCGATGTTGTTGCCGATCATGCCGCCGATCACCGCGCCGCCGATGGTGGCGGCCTTGCGGCCGTCGCCCTTGCCGGCCTGGTTGCCCAGCGCACCGCCGATCAGCGCGCCGATGACGGTGCCGTTGGTGTTGCTGTCGGAACCGCGGTACAGGCGACCGCTGGAATCGCGGTAGTAGCCGTCGTCATAAGCGTTGGTGCGCTCGTTCCAGCATTCCTGGCGCTCGTAACCCTGGCTGGCGTAGCGGTCGTAGACCGGCCGTGCGCTGATCACCGTGGCCACGTCGCTGCGGGTCATGCGGTCGTTGGAGTCGTAGCGGGAGTCGTAGCCCCTGCCGTAGTCCTGGAACCCGGCCACGGCGCCACCGGCGGCGGCGGCGGAAAGGGCCAGGGCGATTGCGGTTGCGGTAATGCGCTTCATGAGGGGTACTCCTGACGCCGGTATTGGCGCGAGACGAACGTTACCGGGGCAAGCTTAACCGCCGCCTTAACCCGGCCGTGTTTGCTGAATGAAATTAAGGCCCCGGACAGGAAAACTGGCCCGCTTGCCCTGCAAGGCGCACGATCGGGCCGGGAAACGGGCCCCGATCCCTGCAACTTGCACAGATCGGAGCCGTACGGCCGCTCAGCCAGCCAGGCTGGCCTGCAGGGTGATCGGCACCCCGAGCGCGCGCGAGATCACACAGTTCTTCTTGGCGTTCTCGGCGATCTCGGCGAAGCCCGCCGCGTCGATGCCCGGCACGGTCGCGGTCACCACCAGGTCGACGCCGACCACGCTCGGCCCCCCATCCGTTTCCATCCGCACGTCCGCCCGGGTATCGATGCGGGTGGCGGTGTAGCCGGCATTGCCGAGCATGAAACCCAGCGCCATGCTGAAGCAGCCGGCATGCGCGGCGGCCAGCAGTTCCTCGGGGTTGGTACCCTTCTCCTCGCCGAAGCGGGTGTTGTAGCTGTAGTTCTGCTCGGCGAACAGGCCGCTCTGCGGGGTGCTCATGGCGCCCTTGCCGGTCTTGAGGTCGCCCTGCCAGTGCGCGGTGGCGTAACGCTTGAAGCCCATGTCCTGCTCCTTGGGTCCGGGTGGGGTCCCATTATGCCCACCCGGGCGACCGCGCCGTGACGGCTTGACCCCGCCCCGGCCGCGGTAGGAGGCTAACCCTCCCGGCGGACGCCGGGCCGTTCGCCATGACCGACGCGCGGTTGCCGACCGCAACCGAAGGCCGCGCCCCGCGCCGCCGACCATGACGCCCTCACGCCCCGAGCATGGAGAGGAAGTCATGTCCTACAGCACAGCACAAATCCGCAACGTGGCCCTGGCAGGCCACTCCGGCGCCGGCAAGACCACGTTGTTCGAAGCCCTGCTGCATGCCGGCGGCGCGATCCAGGCGGCAGGCAGCGTCGAGCGCGGCACCACCGTGTCCGACCACGACCCCATGGAGAAGGCCCGCGGCCACTCCCTCAACACCGCCATTGCCTCCACCGACCACGGCGGCGTCCACCTCAACCTCATCGACACGCCCGGCTTCGCCGATTTCCGCGGCCCCACCCTGTCGGCCTTCTCGGCGGTGGAGACCGCCTGCGTCGTCGTCAACGCCAGCCACGGCGTCGAGTGGGGCACGCGCCGGATGATGGAGACGGCGAAGGCGCGCAACCTCTGCCGCGTGCTGGTGGTGAACAAGATGGATGCGGAGCCCGGCCGACTGCGCGCGGTGATCGACGAACTGCGGGAGGCCTTCGGCCCCGAGTGCCTGCCGATCAACCTGCCCGCGGCCGGCGGCACCCAGGTGGTGGACTGCTTCACCTCGCCCGGGGGCGAGAGCGACGTCGAGGACGTCGCCACGGCGCACCAGCGCATCATCGACCAGGTGGTGGAAATCAACGAAACGGTGATGGGCCATTACCTGGAGGACGGCGAGGCCGGGCTGTCCGGGCAGGAACTGCACGACGCCTTCGAGCAGTGCCTGCGCGAGGGCCACCTGGTACCGATCTGCTTCGTGTCCGCGCGCACCGGCGCGGGCGTGAAGGAGCTGCTGGACCTCGCCGAGCGCCTGTTCCCGAGCCCGCTGGAGGGCAATCCACCTGCCTTCGTGAAGGGCCAGGGCGCACAGGCCGAAGCCATCACCCTGCAGGCGGACCCGAAGGCACACGTGATCGCCGACGTCTTCAAGATCGTCAACGACCCCTTCGTCGGCAAGCTCAGCGTGTTCCGCGTTTTCCAGGGCACCCTGAAGCGCGACACCCAGCTCTACATCGACGACGGCCGCAAGGCGTTCAAGGTGGGCCACCTGTTCAAGCTGCGCGGCAAGGACCACGTGGAGATCGAGCAGGCCATCCCCGGCGACATCGCCGCGGTGGCCAAGGTGGAGGAGATCCACTTCGACGCGGTGCTGCACGACTCGCACG
>CBININ010000025.1:0-14460 GCA_966250755.1 uncultured Gammaproteobacteria bacterium
GCCGGACGCGCCGCCCGCGGTCGCGGCCCCCGCGCAGGCGTCCGCGCAGGCGTCCGCACCGACGCTCTCGCCCGACGCACCCTCGACCCGGCCGGCCGCGCCCCTGGCCTTCACCGACGCCGCCGAGGAAAAGCGTTTCCGCGAACTCGTGCTGCAATTGCGCTGCGTCATGTGCCAGAACCAGAGCCTGGCCGATTCGGATGCCATGATCGCCCGCGACCTGCGCGCGCAGGTGCTGGCGATGATGCGCGCCGGCAAGTCGGACGAGCAGATCAAGGCCTACCTGGTCGAGCGCTACACCGATTTCGTGCTGTATCGTCCGCAAGTCCGGCCGATGACCTGGCTGCTGTGGTTCGGTCCGGCCCTGCTGCTGATCGGCGGCGCGTGGTGGATCGCCGGCATCGTCCGCCGGCAATCGTCGCCCGCCGCGCCGCCCCCCGACGACCAGGAGTGGTGATGGGATCCTTTGCGTTCTTCGCGGTGTTGCTGGGATTGCTGGCGCTGGCCTTCGTGCTGTCGGCGTTGTGGCAGCGCTCGCGGCCGCTGGCGATCGGGCTGGCGCTGGCGGTGCCGCTGTGCGCGGCCGGGCTGTACTACCTCGAGGGCAGTCCCGATGCGCTCGACCCGGCCAACCGCAAGGCGCCGGAGACGGTCGAGGAAGCCGTGGCGCAACTGCAGCGCCGGCTGAAGGACGAGCCCGAGAGCTTCGAGTCGCTGGTGGTGCTGGCGCGCAGCTACATGGCCACCGAGAAGTTCGCCGAGGCCCGCGACACCTACGCCCGCGCAATCCGGCTCAAGCCCGACGACGTCGACGTGCCGGTGGAATACGCCGAAGCGCTGCTGCGCACCGCGCCCGACCATCGTTTCCCGCCACAGGCGGTGGCGATGTTGCAGACCGCGGTGGACAAGCACCCGCAAAACGAGCGGGCGCTGTTCTTCCTTGGCATGCACCAGTTCCAGTCCGGCCAGCCGGCCGAAGCCGCGACGACCTGGGAGAAACTGCTGCCCCTGCTGCGTCCCGACGCCGCCGCCGCGCTGCGCCAGCAGGTCAACGCCGCGCGCCAAGCCTCCGGGCAGCCGCCGCTGGAGGAGCCCAAGGCCCTGGTGACCGTCGAGGTGGACATCGATGGCAGCCTGGCCCGGGAAGTGCGCAAGGGCGACGTACTGTTCGTGTACGCGCGCAGCAGCGATGGCCAGGGTCCGCCGGTCGCGGCGCGCCGCATCGTGCTCGGCGACTTGCCGGTCACCGTGGGCCTGAGCGACGCAGACAGCCCGATGCCTGCGGCGAAGCTGGGCGCGCAGAAGGAAGTGCTGCTGCTCGCCCGCCTCAGCCACACCGGTGACGCCACGCCCGCCAGCGGCGATCTCGAGGCCGATCCGCTCACGGTGAAGGTCGGCGACGGCGCCACCGCCAGCCTGGTGCTCAACCGGACCCGGCCATGAGCGAGTTCATCGCGCCGGGCACGCGCTTCGTCGCGTTGCCTTCGCCCTTCGCCTTCAAGCGCGGTGAGTCGCTGGACGGCGCGCGCATGGCCTACGAGACCTGGGGCGAACTGGACGCCAAGGCCTCCAACGCCATCCTCATCCTCACCGGCTTGTCGCCGAATGCGCACGCCGCAGGCAACGAAGGCAACCCCGAGCCCGGCTGGTGGGAAGCCATGGTCGGGCCCGGCAAGCCGATCGACACGCGGCGCTGGTTCGTGGTCTGCGTCAACACGCTCGGCAGCTGCAAGGGCTCGACCGGCCCGGCCTCGATCGACGCGCGCACCGGCGTGCCCTATCGGCTGAGCTTCCCGGACCTGTCCATCGAGGACACCGCCAACGCCGCGCACGAAGTGGTCGCGGCCCTGGGTATCAAGACCCTGGCCTGCGTCATCGGCTGCTCCATGGGCGGCATGAGCGCGCTGGCCTACCTGCTGCTGCACCCGGGCGGGGCGCGCGCGCACATCAACGTGTCCGGCAGCGCGCGGGCCCTGCCCTTCTCCATCGCGATCCGCTCGCTGCAGCGCGAGGCGATCCGGCTGGATCCGGCCTGGAACCACGGGCAGTACGACGAGGTGGCCTACCCGGTGCACGGCATGCGCATGGCGCGCAAGCTCGGCGTGGTGACCTACCGCTCGGCGATGGAATGGGACGGGCGCTTCGGTCGCGTGCGCCTGGACAGCGAGATCGACGAGGACGACCCCTTCGGCATGGAGTTCGAGGTCGAGCGCTACCTCGAGGCGCATGCGCGGCGCTTCGTCCATCAGTTCGACCCCAACTGCTACCTCTACCTGTCGCGCTCGATGGACTGGTTCGACCTGGCCGAGTACGCCGACGGCGACGTGATGGCCGGGCTGGCGCGCATCCGCGTGGCCAAGGCCCTGGCCATCGGCGTGCACACCGACATCCTGTTCCCGCTGCAGCAGCAGGAGCAGATCGCGGAGGGTCTGCGCGCCGGCGGCGCCGAGGCGGAGTTCGCCGCCCTGCCTTCGCCGCAGGGGCACGATGCCTTCCTGGTGGACATCGAGCGCTTCGGGGCGGTGATCGCAGGCTTCCTCGGCCGGCTGTAGCCGACCGGTCGCCGGAATCTGACCGCGGTCAAACCCGGCCCGCGCGGGCGCTGCTAGACTGCCGCCCATGGACGACACCCATCCGAACTTCCGCGGCCGTGACGCCCTGCTGGCAGTCATCGCCGACGCCTATGCCCAGCCCGACGGCGAAGGCCTGACCCGCACCCTGCGCGACGGCCTCTGCCGGTTGATCCGGGACAAGGCCGTGTCGCTGCCGGAATGCGTGTTCGAGCCGGTCGAGGGCCATTACGCGCGCCGCGAACTGTATGCCTGTCCGGAGAAGGGCTTCACCGTGGTCGCCATGACCTGGGCGCCCGGCCAGGGCACGCCGATCCACGACCATTGCGGCCTGTGGTGCGTCGAGGGCGTCTGGCAGGGCCAGCTGGAGATCACCCGCTACGAGCTGGAGGAAGAGGACGGCGACCGCACCCGCTTCAGCACCCACGAGACCCTGCTCGCCGGCACCGGCACCGCCGGGAGCCTGCTGCCGCCGCACGAGTACCACACCATCCGCAACCCGAAGGACGACGCGATCGCCATCTCGCTGCACGTCTACCAGCGCACGATGGGCGAATGCGCGACCTACGCCCCGCTGGGCGAGGGTTGGTACCAGCGGGCGAAGAAGCAGCTGTGCCTGGATGCGGTGCCCTGCGACGACTGAGCCGGGCTATACTGTCGGCGTCACGTGCCGGTGTGGCGGAATGGTAGACGCGGCGGACTCAAAATCCGCTTCCAGCGATGGAGTGTAGGTTCGAGTCCTATCACCGGTACCAGCGATCCCAAGACCCGCCTCGAGCGGGTTTTTTGTTGCCCGCGACCGGGCTCGCTTCCCTTCCCCCGGGAAATCGCTAGACTCGGGCCGTCTGGCCCCGCTCCGCGGCTGCCGCATCGCCGCCCTGCCCGGCCTTCAGGTTCGACAACCTGCGTGGAGGGCTTGGCTTGCAACCCACCGACATCCGGGATCCGGATTACTTCCACAAGGTCGTCGACTGCCAGTGGGCCTGCCCGGCCCACACGCCGGTCCCCGACTATATCCGGCTGATCGCCGCCGGCCGCTACGACGACGCCTACCTGCTGAACTGGGAATCGAACGTCTTCCCCGGCATCCTCGGCCGCACCTGCGACCGCCCCTGCGAGCCGGCCTGCCGGCGCGGGCGGGTCGAGGAGAACAACGGCGAGAAGCCCGAGCCGGTGGCGATCTGCCGGCTCAAGCGCGTCACCGCCGACTTCAAGTCCGACATCCGCGCGCGGCTGCCGAAGCGCGGCGCGCCCAATGGCCGGCGCATCGCCTGCGTGGGCGCGGGCCCGGCCTCGCTGGCGGTGGCGCGCGACCTCGCGCCGCTGGGCTATGCCATCACCGTGTTCGACGCCGACCCGAAAGCCGGCGGCTTCATGCGCACCCAGGTGCCGCGCTTCCGCCTGCCCGAGTCGGTGATCGACGAGGAGACCGGCTACATCCTCGACCTCGGCGTCGAGTTCGTCGGCGGCAAGCGCATCGATTCATTGAAGGGACTGCTGGCGGAAGGCTACGACGCCGTGTTCGTCGGCTGCGGCGCCCCGCGCGGCCGCGACCTCGACCTGCCCGGCCGCCGCGAGGCCGCCGCCAACATCCATATCGGCATCGACTGGCTGGCCTCGGTGAGCTTCGGCCATGTCGACAAGATTGGCAAGCGCGTGATCGTGCTCGGCGGCGGCAACACCGCCATGGACTGCTGCCGCAGCGCCCGCCGCCTCGGCGGCGAGGACGTGAAGGTGATCGTGCGCTCGGGCTTCGAGGAGATGAAGGCCTCGCCCTGGGAGAAGGAGGATGCGATCCACGAGGGCATCCCGATCCTAAACTTCATGGTGCCCAAATCCTTCGAACACCGCGACGGCAGGCTGGTCGGCATGAACTTCGAGAAGGTGGAGGCGAAGCGCGACGAGCGCGGTCGCCGCCAGCTGGTGCCGACGGGCGAGCCGGACGTCTTCGTCGAGGCCGACGACGTGCTGGTGGCGGTCGGCCAGGAGAACCACTTCCCCTGGATCGAGCGCGACCTCGGGCTGGAGTTCGACGAGTGGGGCCTGCCGAAGCTGGACGCGGCGACGTTGCAGTCGACCATCCCCAACGTGTTCTTCGGCGGCGACGCGGCGTTCGGTCCGAAGAACATCATCTGGGCCGTGGCCCACGGCCACGACGCGGCGGTGTCGATCGACAAGTACCTCAACGGCGAGGACCCGCGCCAGCGCCCGCCGGTCGGCCTGCGGATGATCTCGCAGAAGATGGGCATCCACGAGTGGAGCTACGACAACGCCATCTCGCCGGACCAGCGCTACAAGGTGCCGCACCAGGACCAGGCGATCTCGCTCAAGCGCATCGACGTGGAGGTCGAGCTGGGCTTCGACGTCGCCACCGCCCTGCGCGAGGCCGAGCGCTGCCTGAACTGCGACGTGCAGACCGTGTTCGCACGCGACCTGTGCATCGAGTGCGACGCCTGCATGGACATCTGCCCGATGGACTGCATCAGCTTCGTCGCGCCGCTGCCGGAACCCGAACTGCGGCAGACGCTGCGGGCGCCCGCGCCCAACCTGGCGCAGGACCTCTATGTGTCCACGCCGCTCAAGACCGGCCGGGTGATGGTGAAGGACGAGGACGTTTGCCTGCACTGCAGCCTCTGCGCCGAGCGCTGCCCGACCGGGGCCTGGGACATGCAGAAGTCGCTGCTGCAGCTGTTGCGCGCCGGGCCCGGCTGTCGCGATCGGGCGCGGGAGGCGGCATGAGCGCTGGACTCCAAGTGCAGGGGCTGGCCGCATGAACGCGGAGACCGCCAGCGAGATGTCGCGACGCGCGGGCCCGCCCGCGATCGAGGCGATCAACGACTTCGTGGTGAAGTTCGCCAACGTCAACGGCTCCGGCTCGGCCTCGGCGAACGAGCTCTTCGCCAAGGCCATCCTGCGCATGGGCGTGCCGGTGAGCCCACGCAACATCTTCCCCTCCAACATCCAGGGCCTGCCGACCTGGTACGAGGTGCGCGTCACCGAGGCCGGCCACCTGGGCCGGCGCGGCGGTGTGGACCTGATGGTGGCGATGAACCCGCAGACCTGGGACGCGGACCTGCAGGAGATCGAGCCGGGCGGCTACCTGTTCTACGACAATTCCAAGCCGCTGCCGGCCTCGAAGTTCCGCCCCGACATCCAGGTCATCGGCGTGCCGCTGACCGAGCTGTGCAACGCCGCGTATTCCGACCCGCGCCAGCGCCAGCTGTTCAAGAACATCGTCTACGTAGGCGCGCTGTCGGTGCTGCTGGACATGGACCACCCGACGCTCGAGACGCTGATCGGCGAGCAGTACAAGTCCAAGCCCAAGCTGCTCGACGCCAACCTGCAGGCCCTGCAGATGGGCCGGAATTGGGCCGCCATGCATCTTTCGCACCCGCTGCCGATCCGCGTGCGCGCGGCGGACGCGGTGGGCGATCGCATCTTCGTGGACGGCAACAGCGCGGCGGCGCTGGGCTGCGTGTACGGCGGCGCCACCGTCTGCGCCTGGTATCCGATCACGCCTTCCTCGTCCTGCGCCGAGGCCTTCCAGTCCTATTGCCAGAAGTACCGCACCCACCCGGAAACGGGCGAACACCTGTACGCCATCGTGCAGGCCGAGGACGAAATCGCCTCGATCGGCATGGTGGTCGGCGCGGGCTGGAACGGCGCGCGAGCCTTCACCACCACCTCGGGCCCGGGCGTGTCGCTGATGACCGAGTTCATCGGCCTGGCCTACATGGCCGAGATCCCGGTGACCATCATTGATGTGCAGCGGGGCGGACCTTCGACCGGCATGCCGACGCGCACCCAGCAGGCCGACCTGCTCAGCTGCGCCTACGCCTCGCACGGCGACACCAAGCACGTGCTGCTGCTGCCGCAGGACCCGACCGAGTGCTTCGAATTCTCCGCACTGGCGCTCGACCTCGCCGATCGGCTGCAGACGCCCGTCTTCGTGCTGACCGACCTGGACATCGGCATGAACCAGCGCCTGTGCGCGCCCTTCGCCTGGGACCCGGACCGGCGCTACGACCGCGGCAAGGTGATGACGGCGGAGCAACTGGAGGCCGGCCGCGACTTCGGCCGCTACCTCGACGTGGATGGCGACGGCATCCCGTATCGCACCCTGCCCGCCACGCACCCGCAGCGCGGCAGCTACTTCACCCGCGGCACCACCAAGGACGCCTACGCCCGCTACTCCGAGCGCGGCCCTGACTACGTCTACAACATGGAGCGCCTGCTGCGGAAGTTCGACACCGCCAAGGGCCTGGTGCCGGCGCCGGAGTTCCGCGCCGCGCATGAACCCACGCCACTGGGCGCGATCTACTTCGGCTCGACCTCGCCGGCCATGGACGAAGCCATCGCGGCGCTGCGCGGGCAAGGCATCCACGTCGACACTTTGCGGCTGAAGGCCTTCCCCTTCCCGGCGGTGGTGGCCGAGTTCATCGCCGCGCATCCGCGCGTGTTCGTGGTCGAGCAGAACCGCGATGCCCAGTTGCGCAGCCTGCTGGTCAACGAGATCGGCACCGACCCGGCGAAGCTCTCCGCGGTGCTGCACTACGACGGCACGCCGATCACCGCCCGCTTCATCGCCGACGCCATCGCCAAGCGCCTGCAGGGAGACACGCCATGACCTACCTGGCCAAGCCGAAGCTGCACCATCCCTCGCTGGCCAGGAACAAGGCCTGCTACACCCGCCGCGACTACGAGGGCAAGATCTCCACCCTCTGCGCCGGCTGCGGGCACGACAGCATCAGCGCGGCGATCATCCAGGCCTGCTGGGAACTCGACGTCGAGCCGCACAAGGTCGCCAAGCTCAGCGGCATCGGCTGCAGCTCGAAGACGCCGGACTATTTCCTCGGCCAGTCGCACGGCTTCAACACCGTGCACGGGCGCATGCCCAGCGTTCTGACCGGCGCCAACCTGGCCAACCGCGAACTGCTCTACCTGGGCGTGTCCGGCGACGGCGACTCGGCCTCGATCGGCATCGGCCAGTTCGTGCACTGCATGCGCCGCGGCGTGAACATGGTCTACATCGTCGAGAACAACGGCGTGTACGGCCTGACCAAGGGCCAGTTCTCGGCCACCGCCGACCAGGGCTCGACCTCCAAGAAGGGCGTGGTCAACGCCGATTCGCCGATCGACATGGCCTCGCTGGCCCTGCAGCTGGGCGCCAGCTTCGTGGCCCGCGGCTTCTCCGGCGACAAGGACCAGCTGGTGCCCCTGATCAAGGCGGCGATCTCGCACCGCGGTGCCGCCTTCATCGACGTCATCAGTCCCTGCGTGGCCTTCAACAACCACCCGGGCAGCACCAAGAGCTACGACTACGTGCGCGAGCACAACGAGGCGGTGAACCGGCTCGACGTGATCAGCCCGCGGGCGGAGATCGTGGTCCAGCACGCGCCCGGCGAACTGCTGGAGGTCGAGCAGCACGACGGCACCGTGCTGCGCCTGCGCAAGCTGCACGAGGGCTACGACGCCGGCGACCGCATCGCCGCCATGACCTGGATCCAGCAGCGGCAGGCCGCCGGCGAGGTCGTCACCGGCCTGCTCTACGTGGACCCGGACGCGACCGAGCTACACCAGCACCTGCAGACCCCGGCGAGCGCCCTCAACCGGCTGGAAGCCGACCGCCTCTGCCCCGGTCCGGCCGTGCTCGAGCGCATCAACGCCGCGCTGCGCTGAGCGCGGTATAGTCGGCGCAGCGACCGACGAGGGGCAGCTGCGGCAGCCATGGTGGAGATCCCCGGCTACGGCATCCAGCGCGTGATCGGCCAGGGCGGCATGGCCACGGTCTACCTCGCCGTGCAGCAATCCCTCGCCCGCGATGTCGCCCTGAAGGTCCTGCTGCCCCAGCTGGCGCAGGACCCGGTCGCCACCGAACGCTTCCTGCGCGAGGCGCGCTTCGCCGCCCAGCTGCACCACCCGCACGTGGTGGCTATCCACGACGTCGGCATCCACGAGGGCGTGCCCTACATCTCGATGGGCTACGAACCCGGCGGCACCCTCGCCGGCGCCGGCAAGCTGGAGCCTGAGGCGGCGCTGCGCGTCCTGCGCGACATCGCCTCGGCACTGGAATACGCGCATGCCCGCGGCGTCGTCCACCGCGACGTGAAGCCGGAGAACATCCTGCGCCGCGACGACGGCCACTGGGTGCTGTCGGACTTCGGCATCGCCCACGCCGCGTCCGCGAGCACCGCCCTCACCGGCGAAGGCGCCACCGTGGGCACGCCGCATTACATGAGCCCGGAGCAGCTGCGCGGCCAGCCCGTGGACGGCCGCAGCGACCTGTACAGCCTCGGCGTGGTGTTCTACCACGCCCTCACCGGCGAGCTGCCCTTCCACGGCACCGACGGCTGGGCGATCGGCATGCAGCACCTGCAGGCGCCGGTGCCGCGGCTGCCGCAGGACCTGGCGCGCTTCCAGCCCCTGCTCGACGAGATGCTGGCCAAGGACCCGGCGCAGCGCCCGCAGGACGCCAGCGCGCTGATCACGCGCATCAACACGCTGTTCTCGGGCCGGATGCTGCCTTCGGTGAGCGACTCGCGCATCGACCTCGGGCAGCAGCGTCGGCGCCATCGCGAGTGGAAGGTGATCCTGCCGATCGCGCTGATCGTGGTGGCGGCGCTGATGTTCGTGCAGGACCGGCTGCGGCACCGCCGCGCGCCGCAGGCGGCCGGGGCCGTCGCCGCTGCCGCGCCGGCCGCGAAGCCCGTGCCGCAGGCCTCCATTGCCGTGCTGCCCTTCGTGGACCTGAGCGAGGCGCGCGACCAGGACTACTTCTCCGACGGCCTGTCCGAGGAACTGATCAATCGTCTTGCACAGACGCCGGGATTGCAGGTCGCAGGCCGCACCTCGGCCTTCAGCTTCAAGGGACGAAACCTCGACATGAAGCAGATCGGCCGCGAACTCGGCGTCGCCCACCTGCTCGAGGGCAGCGTGCGCCGGGCCGGCGAGCGCCTGCGCGTGACCGTGCAACTGGTCAATGCCTCCGACGGCTTCCACCTGTGGTCCCAGAGCTACGATCGCGAGCTCACCGACGTCTACGCGGTGCAGGACGAGATCGCCAGCGCGGTCGCCGAGGCGCTCAAGCTCAAGCTGCTGGCGGCGCCGGCCGCGGGCGCCGGGCGCAGCGTGGACCCCGCCGCCTACACCGCCTACCTGCGCGCGCGGCAGTTGCGCCGCGGCGGCAGCGACGGCGCGGAGGAAGCGGTCGCCGCGCTCGAGGAGGCGGTCAGGCGCGATCCCGGTTTCGCCGCGGCCTGGGCGCAGATGGCGGTGACGCAGTCCTGGGCCGCCGACAACGCCGAGGGCCCGGCGGAACTGGCGGAGCTCCAGCGCAAGGCGCTGGCCGCGGCCGACAAGGCGATCGAACTCGACCCCGGCCTCGCCGACGGCTACTGGGCGCGCGGCAACCTGCGTTCCACCGTCACCTGGGATTGGGAAGGCGCGAAGTCGGACTTCGACAAGGCGCTGGCGCTCAACCCGGGCGACGCACGCATCCTGCAGGGCTACGGTTCGCTGCTCGCGTCCACCGGGCACGTGAAGGAAGCCATCGACACGATGCAGAAGGCGGCCAATGCCGAGCCGCTGCTGTTCTCGGTCTGGCAGGCGCTGGGATATTTCCAGGAAGGCGACGGCCAGCTCGGCGCCGCGCTGCGCTCGCAGCAACGCGCGCTCGAGCTCAAGCCCAGGTTCCCCTTCGTGCACTTCCGGCTCGGCGTGCTGGCCCTGCAGATGCGCAAGCCGCGCGAGGCGGCGCGGCATTTCGAGGACAGCGGGTACGAGCCGCTGCAGTTGCTCGGGCGCGCGCTGGCTGAACACCAGCTAAGGCACGGCGCGAAGTCCGAGGAGGCCTTGCAGGCCTTGATCTCGGGTTATGGCTACAACGCCGCCTACCAGGTCGCCCAGGCCTATGCCTTCCGCGGCCAGCGCGACGAGGCTTTCCACTGGCTGGAGCGGGCTTTCGAGCAGCGCGACGGCGGGCTGGCGGAGCTCAAGTACGACCCGCTGATGCGCGACCTGCACGCCGACCCGCGCTGGGCCGCGTTGTTGAACCGGATGGGCCTGCCGCTCTAATCTGTGGGCCGACCCGGCAAGGATGCAGGACCATGGAAGAAAAACGCCGCAGCCCCCGCGAGGACGTGTTCACCACGATCATGATCTCGCCCAACGGCCACGAGAACCGTGCGACCGTCTACAACGTATCCGAAAGCGGCGCGCGCGTCGGCCTGCCTCCCGATTTCAAGCGCAACATCGGTTCGCCGGTGCGCCTGTTCTTCACCGTGGACGAGGACGAGACCATCATCCTGGAGGCCGAGGTCGTGCGCGTGGCGGTGGACCACCTGGGCGTGCAGTTCATGCCCTCGCAGGAAGAGGACATCCGCCACGTGATGCGCGAGTTCACGCAGTCGCGCTGAGCCAGCCTTCGCCGGCCTCACCGCGGCGGATCGCCGTGCCGGGCCGAAGCGTCCGGCCGCGGCCAGGGCCACCACCCCTTTCCGGTCATTGCATAGCGGTCCGCCGCCTGCTCGAAGCGGTTGCGCGCCGACACTCCGCCGCAGGCGAAATACAAAGGCAGGAACAGCAGCCCCAGCACGAGGTACTGGTAGACGTGCGCGCGCTCGTGGTCGCCGATGCGCACGCAGTCGTTGCCGCCGTGCGCGCGGCAGGCGTAGGTGCGCGCGACTTCGTCGAGGCTGGCGCCGGTGTGCAGGATCACGTTGCCCAGGGTCAGCGCGCCTCCCGGCCCCAGTGGGAAATGGTGGAACACGATGGCGGCGTCGGAGATGCGCGGTCGCGCGCCCAGCGGCCAGGCCGCCAGCCCCGCCAGCAGGCCGGCGAGCGTGAGCGGGGCTGCCCAGAGGGCGCCCAGGGCCTGTGCCGCGCGCAGCGCCATCGGATGCATGCGCCATACTTAGCACAGCCCGCCTGCCTTCGCCGTCGATGCCCGCTGCCTCCGTCCACGATCCCTCCCTCGACGAACCGCCCGTCGCCTGGCACCGCCCGGAGGGCCGCGCCGCGCTGCTGCTGCTCTGCGAGCACGCCAGCAAGCACGTGCCGCCCGCCTTCGACGGCCTCGGCCTGCCCGATGCCGACCTTGAGCGCCACATCGCCTGGGACATCGGTGCGCTCGCGCTCGCGCGCCGGCTCGCCGACCGCCTGGACGCCCCGCTGGCCTACGCCACCTATTCGCGCCTGCTGCTCGACCTCAACCGCCCGGTCGAGGCGCCCGATTCCATCGTCGAACGCAGCGAGGCCACCGACATCCCCGGCAACCGCGGCCTGTCCGCCGCGCAGCGCCAGTGGCGGCAGCGCCGGATCTACCAGCCCTTCCACGCCGCGGTGGACGCGAAGGTCGCCGAACGCCGGCAGGCGGGCATGCCGACCGCCGTGCTGTCCATCCACAGCTTCACGCCGAGCTATCACGGCCAGGCGCGCCCCTGGCACGCCGGCGTGATCGCTCGCGGCCACCGACGCTTCGGCGACGCCCTGCTCGAGGGCCTGCGCGCCGACACGAGCCTGTGCATCGGCGACAACGAACCCTACGCACCGGTCGCGGGCGTCTTCCACAGCATCGAGCGCCACGCCGAACGCCACGGATTGCAGGGGGCGATGATCGAGGTGCGGCAGGACCTGCTGGCCGACGAGGCCGGGCAGGCGCAGTGGGCCGATCGACTGGGCGAGCTCCTCGCGCAGGTGCTTGCGCAGCCGCACGTCGAACGCTGAACCCGCGGCCGCTGTGGCACCATCCCCGCAGCATCCACCGCCGAGCAATCCGATGACGACCGAGCCCGACGCGTCCGCCGCCAACACGCTGCCGCCGCGCACCACGCCCACCTGGGAGATGGAGCTGCTGATCTCGGGCGCGACCATCTTCGGCTTGCTGCAATTGCCTGCGCTCATCGACCACGCCTACTTCCGCGCGGTCAATCTCAGCCCGCAGACCTACGCAGCGCTGATGATGCCGCTCTGGTTGTACGCGAAGATCGGCGTCGTCACCCTGGTACTGACCTTCATCGCGCACCTGTGCCTGCGCGGCTACTGGGTCGCGCTCGTCGGCCTGGATTCGGTCTACCCCGGGGGCATCCGCTGGGACCGGCTCGGCCTGGGCCCGATCGCGCGCCAGCGCTTCGCATCCGACGCACCGCCGATGCCGGAGTTGATCGAGCGCGCGGACAATCGCGCCACGCGGGTGTTCGGCGTCGGTTTCAGCTTCGCCATGCTGATGCTTGCCCTGGTGCTGCTGGTGTCGCTGGCCCTTCTGGTCGGCATGGTCGCCGACCTGCTGTTCGGCCAGGGGGCGGTGTTGCGCACGCTGTTCTCGGTCATCGCCCTGGTGCTGGGTCCCTGGATTCTGGCAACGATCCTCGACCGCCGCCTCGGGGACCGCATCTCGCGTTCGCCGGTCCTGCGTTCGGTGGTCGGCGGCGTGGCATCGTTCTACGGACGCCTGGGGCTGGGGCCGCGAAGCAATCCGCTGATGGCCCTGTTCGCGAGCCACGCGGGGCGCCTGCGTTTCGCGGGACTGGTCATCGTGGTGCTGCTTCCGGTGGCTACGGTCATCATTGCCCAAGCCTCGATGGCACGCGGGCAACTTCCCTTCGGCCTGGATCCGGGTGTTTCGGGCAGCGAT
The DNA here is from genome assembly GCA_966250755.1 of uncultured Gammaproteobacteria bacterium. GTDB lineage: Bacteria > Pseudomonadota > Gammaproteobacteria > Xanthomonadales > Xanthomonadaceae > Arenimonas. The sequence continues at coordinate 13,201 of CBININ010000025.1, forward strand.
CCCTTCTCGACGAGCGCGTCTCCGGCGGACTTCTATGCCGACCAGCGGCGCGAAGCCTTCGCCGTGCTACCGCTTCCCTTCATCCCTTCCCGCCTGAGCGAAGGCGATTACCTGCCGCTGTTCGTTCCCTTCATCCCCCGCCTCCACGGCGCGGCGCTTCCCCTTGCCTGTCCGCGGGCCCTGACCGGCACCGGACGCGGCCGGGACGCACGGCCACGGCTGGACTGCATCGCCGGCATGCTGGCGATCGAGCTGGACGGGATCGCCGTGACCACGCCGCTGGAGGCAACGTCCGATCCAGAAAGCGGCCAGCCAGGCGTGTTGGCCATGCTGCCGGTCGCCACGCTCGCGCCCGGCCGGCACGAGATCACGCTCAACGAACCCGACCGGCGCGGCCTCGACGGCGCCACGCCACGCCGCTACCGCATCGTCTTCTGGCGCTGAGCGCCGCAAGAAAAAAGCCGCCTTCCGGCGGCTTTCTTCATTCGCGGCTGGCGAAGGGCGATCAGACGCCCTCGCCCTCCTCGACGGCCTTCATGGACAGGCGGATGCGGCCCTGCTTGTCCACTTCCAGCACCTTGACCTTCACGACATCGCCTTCCTTGAGCTTGTCGCCGACGCGCTCGACGCGCTCGTTGGAGATCTGCGAGACGTGCACCAGGCCATCCTTGCCGGGGGCGATGGTCACGAACGCGCCGAAGTCCATGATCTTGGCGACCTTGCCCTCGTAGATGCGGCCCGGCTCGACGTCGGAAGTGATCTGCTCGATACGGGACTTGGCGGCCTGCGCGGCGGCCTGGTTCACCGAGGCGATGACGATGGTGCCGTCGTCCTGGATGTCGATCTGGGTGCCGGTTTCCTTGGTGATCGCCTGGATCACCGAGCCGCCCTTGCCGATCACCTCGCGGATCTTGTCGGGGTGGATCTTCATGGTCAGCAGGCGCGGGGCGAACTCGCTCATCTCCGAGCGCGGCGCCGACAGGGCCTTGGCCATCTCGCCGAGGATGTGCAGGCGGCCTTCCTTCGCCTGGGCGAGGGCGACCTTCATGATCTCCTCGGTGATGCCGTCGATCTTGATGTCCATCTGCAGCGCGGAGATGCCTTCCGCGGTACCGGCCACCTTGAAGTCCATGTCGCCGAGGTGGTCCTCGTCGCCCAGGATGTCGGACAGCACGGCGAAGTCATCGCCTTCCTTGATCAGGCCCATCGCGATGCCGGCGACCGGCGCCTTGATCGGCACGCCCGCGTCCATCAGCGCCA
>CBININ010000026.1:0-14399 GCA_966250755.1 uncultured Gammaproteobacteria bacterium
TTCCGAGCGACCCTTGTCGCGGGTGATCACCCGGTTGCAGCCGCAGTAGAAGCAGGGACTCTCGCAGAAGGGCACGTGCACGTACAGCGACAGCCGGCGCGGGATCGGGTCGCCGTTGCTGGCCTGGGCCGCCTCCCGCAATTGTGCCTCGCCGAAGCTGCTGCTGAACTGCGGCGCGGTCGGGTAGGAGGTGTAGCGCGGGCCAGGCCGGTCGTAGCGGCGCAGCAGCGCGGGATCGATGGCATGTGCGTTCATGGCCTGCACGGTAGCCAGCCGCGCGGGGGGGCGCCTTGATCAGGATCAAAGGGGAGGGGTGGGCGTTGCCGCCGCGCCGGGTTCCGTGACCAGCACCCGCCCGGGGTTCAGCAAGCCCTGCGGATCCAGCGCCCGCTTGAGCGCCCGCATGAGCCCGAGCGCCACCGGCGGCTTGCGCGCCGCCAGCTCCGCCGCCTTCAGGGCGCCGATGCCGTGCTCGGCGGAAAAGCTGCCGCCGACCGCCATCACCGCGTCGTGCACGTGCCGGTTCAAGGCTGCCTCGTGCCGCTGCAGGAAGTCGCTGGCCTCCACGCCCACCGGCGCCTGCAGGTTGAAATGCAGGTTGCCGTCGCCGAGGTGCCCGAACACCACGGGGCGCAGCCCGGGGACGAACGCGGGCAGGCTCGCGTCCATCGTGCGCAGGAAGCCGGGAATGGCCGACACCGGCAGCGCGATGTCGTGCTTGATGTTCAGGCCCTCGCGCGCCTGCGCGAGCGGGATCGCCTCGCGCAGGCGCCAGAGGTCGCGTGCTTGCGCCTGGCTGGCGGCGACGACGGCGTCCCTCACCAGGCCGTCCCGGTGCGCCTCGGCCAGCATCGCCTCGAAACGCCCGCGCGAGGCTTCCGCCTCGGTCGCGGACGAGTCCAGCAGCACGGCGAACGCGGCTTGCGGCAGCGGCTGCGGCCACTCCGGGAAGTGCCGGGCCACCAGCGACAGCGCATGCCGCCCCATCAGTTCAAAGGCGGTCAGCTCCGCATCCAGCCGCGAGCGCGCCAGGCGCAGCAGGCCCACGGCCGACGCCGCGTCATCGCAGGCGGCCAGTGCCGTAAACCGGGCCGCGGGCGCCGGGAAAAGTTTCAGCGTGGCGGCGGTGATGATCCCGAGCGTACCCTCGCTGCCGATGAACAGATCGCGCAGGTCGTAGCCGCTGTTGTCCTTGCGAAGGCCCGACAGTCCCTCCCAGACCTCGCCCGCGGCCGTGACGACCTCGAGGCCCAGGCACAGCTCGCGCGCGTTGCCGTAGCGCACCACCTGGGTACCGCCGGCATTGGTCGCGAGGTTGCCGCCGATCGTGCAACTGCCTTCCGAGGCCAGGCCCAGCGGGAACAGCAGGCCAAGCGCGGCGGCCGCCTCCTGCACGGACTGCAGCACGCAGCCGGCTTCGGCGGTCATCGTGAGGTTGTCGGCGTCGACGCTGCGGATGCGGCGAAGCCGGCGGGTGTCGAGCACCAGCCAGGAGCCGCTGTCGTCCGGCACCGAGCCGCCGACCAGGCCGGTGTTGCCGCCTTGCGCGACGATCGGCACGCCGTGGCGGGCGCAGGCACGAACGACGGCGGCAACTTCCGCGGTGCTGCCGGGCCGCGCCACCGCGAGCGCCCGCCCGCGGAAGCGCCCGCGCCAGTCGCGCTCGTGCGCCTCGCACTCGGCACCGACGAGCACGTGCGGCGCTCCGATCAGCCCGCGAATCTCATCCAGGAAGGCGGCAGCATCCATGCGCCAAGCTAACACCGCCCGGCGAGGCGCCGGCAAGCCCGGCGAGGGCGCCTCAGTCGCAATCGCAGGGCGGCGGCACCGCCTTGGCGGGCGGCTTGGCCTGCGCCAGCGCCACGCTGCCCAGGATCAGCGCGCCGGCCACGGCCATGCGCCAGCTGGGCTGCTCGCCCAGCACGACCCAGGCCCAGACGACCGCGAACAGCGGCACCAGGTAAGTAACCGTGACCGCGCGGTTGCCACCGATGCGCTGGATGAGCCGGTAGTAGATCGCGTAGGCGATGCCCGAGCAGACGATGCCCAGGGCCAGCGTTGAGCCCCAGGACGCGGCGCTGACGGCCTGCTGTGGCCACTGCAGGAGCGCGAACGGTGCCAGCACCAGTGCCGCGCAGCCCAGCGTGGCCGCGGCCAAGGCCGTCGGCGGCAGGCTGGCGAGCTTGCGCTTCACCAGGTTCACCGCGACGCCATAGAGGAAGGCCGCGAAGGTGCCCGCGAACACCGCCAGCCCGGTGCTGGCGCCGGCGACCTTGGCGCTGGCCAGCACCACCACGCCGGCGAAGCCCGCCAGCAGCGCGATGAAGTGCCGCCCGCCGATGCGCTCGCCGTAAAAGGCGAAGCCCACCAGGGCGGTGAACATCACCGCCAGGCTGTTGCTGATCGCAACGATGCCCGCCGGCGCATGCTGCGAGGCCCAGGCAAAGAGGGCAAAGGGAATCGCCGAATTGATGGCGCCGATGTAGAGCAGGGTGGGCCAGAGCCGCAGGGGGAAGTGGCCGCGCTCCTTCCACAGGAAGGGCAGCAGCACCAGCGCACCCAGGGCCAGCCGGAGGAAAGCCAGCGGGATGGCCCCGAACTCCGGCGCGGCCAGTCGCTGGAACATGAAGGAGGCGCCCCAGATGGCCGCCAGGGCACCAAGCTGGACCGGGGTCAGCCACCAGGCGGCCGGGCGTGGAACGGCCGCGGGGAGGTCGGGCAGGGAGATCGTGGCGGCACGGGTCATGGCGCGAGCCTGTTTCGTGGCGAGGTCGCCATTGTCAGCATTGAGGCGCATCCTACAAACGCGTACTTTAGAAGCCAGCCACAAGCGAGATTCGTGCCTGATGTCCCTGCGCCCCGAGTCCCTGTCCGCCTTGGCCGCCTTCGAGGCCGCCGCCCGGCACCAGAACTTCGCCCATGCCGGCGAGGAGCTGCACCTGACCGCGAGCGCGGTCAGCCACCACGTGCGCAAGCTCGAAGCACGGCTGGGCGTCACTCTGTTCCAGCGCCACGCCCGCGGCGTCACCCTCACGGCCGAAGGACGCCGCCTGGCGGATTCGGCCAGCACCGCCATGGCCGACATGGAGGGCGTGCTCGACAGCCTTCGGGCGCCGGGGCAGGGTGGCGCGCCGCTGCGGATCAGCACCCTGCACTCGCTGGCCTTCACCTGGCTGCTGGCGCGCATGCCGCGATTCCACGAACGGCACCCGGGCATCCGCATCGTGCTCGACACCGAAGTCGGGCTGGCGCGCTTCGAGGACGGCGGTGCGGACTTCGCCATCCGCCACGGCCCCGGGCACTGGCCGGGGCTGGCGGCCCACCACCTGATGGACGACGCGCTGTTCCCGGTGGCCTCGCCGCTGCTGCCGGCGCTGTCCGACGTCGCCGGCCCGGGAGACATCGCCAAGCTGCCGCTGATCAGCGACCTGGCGCGCCAGGGCTGGCTGGACTGGTTCCGCGCCGCCGGCGTGCACGGCGCCAGCCTGGACGAACGCCTGGTTTGCAGCGACTCCACCGACGCGCTGGAGGCCGCGGCCTGTGGCGTCGGCGTGGCGCTGGCGCGAGCCACGATCGTCGCGCCGTGGCTGCGCGATGGCCGGCTGTGCAAGCTGCCCGGACCGGTGCTGCCGACGCGGTGGAACTATTTCATCGTGTATCCCGCGCACCGGAAGCTGAGGGCGCCGGCCCAGGCCTTCGTGGAATGGCTGCTGGACGACGTCCGGTCGAACGGGGCGGGATGAGCGGGCCGCTCCAAGGGGGACCCCTTTGCGGTTGGGCCCTCCGCTCAATAACATAAGATACATTATGCGAAGTATTAGATCGGACGTAGCCGGCCTGCCCCCGATCTGATTCAGGTCAATGCAGCCCGAGGCCCGGCACGGGATCCTGTCGCCATGAGCGATCCTGGCTTGTATCCCTGCTTCCTCGGCCCTTACGGCGAGAACGACGCGTTGCTGGAAAAGCTCGCGGTCGAGTTCCTCCGCGACCACGTCTACTGGCGTCGCAACGTCCATCCCGAGGATCCGCCGGCGATCCCGACGCATGCGGCGCAGTCGCCGGCGTTCCAGGATTTCGAGGCGCGCCTGCGGCGCGAGTTGCACGCCTTGTCGGCCCAGCTCAAGCGTTCGGTGCCCTTTCACAGTCCGCGCTACCTGGGCCACATGGTGTCGGACCTGGCGCTGCCGGGACTGGCCGCGCAATGGCTGACGCTGCCCTACAACCCCAACAACGTCAGCGAGGACGCCGCACCCGTCACCATCGACCTGGAGATCCGCGCGGGCCTGCAGCTGGCGCGGATGCTCGGCTACCCGGACGACGTCAGCCGGCCGGACTGCGCCTTCGGCCACCTGACCTCGGGCGGCACGGTAGCCAATTACCAGGCACTGCGGCTGGCGCTGGCGTTGAAGGCCTTCCCGGTCGCGCTCCGGGCGGTCGCACCCCCCGGGCTGGACTTGCCCGGCGACGACTGGGCCGCCTTCAACCTGCCGCCCGCCGAGGGCATTGCGCTGCTGGAGCGCTGGGGCGCCTGGCTGCGGGCACTGCCGGCGCCCGTGGGCGCGGGCTGGCGACGACGACTCCAGGCCGAGCGCATCGAGCAGCGGGGCCTGGTGGACTTCTTCGCAGCGCATCCGGCGCTGTCGGTGCCCGTCGTGCTTGCCCCCGCCACCGCGCATTATTCCTGGAGCAAGGGCATGAAGCTGCTCGGCCTCGGCCGCGAGCGCCTGCTGCAGGTCCCGGAGCGCGACATGCGCCTGGATGCCGACGCGCTCGAATCATTGGTCACGGAGCTCGAAGCGCGCCGCCAACCGGTCTTGCTGGTGGTATCGGTGCTCGGCACGACCGAGTTCGGCACCGTCGACCCGATCGACCGCGTGGTCGCCACGCGCGACGCCGCCGCCGCGCGCGGGTTCGGCTTCAGCCTGCACGTGGACGCAGCCTGGGGCGGCTACCTGGCGACGCTGTTCCGGGAACCCGATGGCCGCTTGCGGCCGCTGCACGCCGTGCGCGCCGGCTTCGAAGCCTTCCCCAGCGAAGGCACCCATGCCGCCGTCGCGGCCCTCGCCGCCTCCGACTCGGTGACGGTGGACCCGCACAAGCTCGGCTACCTGCCCTACGGCGCCGGCGCCTTCGTCTGTCGCGACCAGCGCGCGATGGCCTTGCTGGTGGAAGACGCCGACTACGTATTTTCCGCCAGCGGCGACGACGACTATTTCGCGCGCTTCCGCAAGCTAGGCCGCTACATCCCCGAAGGCTCCAAGTCCGGCGCGATCGCGGCGGCCGTGTACGTCACGCATGCGGTGATGCCGCTCGACCACGCCCACTTCGGTCGTGTCACCGCGCAGACCATCCGTTCCGCCGAGGCCTTCCGCCGCGCCGCCGCCGCCTTCTCGCGTCGCGCCGGGGACCGGGTCCATGCGGTGGTCCCCTTCCCGCCCGACAGCAACCTGGTGTGCCTGGCGCTGAACCCGGTGGGCAACCGCGACATCCGCGCGATGAACGCCTTCGTGCGCGGCCTGCACGACGCGCTGCGCTGCGAGCCTTCGCGCGCGGTGCAGGCGCGCGAGTTCTACGCCTCGATGACGACGCTGCGGCTGGATGCGCTGGGAGAGGCCGGCATGGCCCGCATGCTCGCCGCGCTGGACCTGGACCCGGCAAGCCTGGTGGCGGGCGACGAGGACGCCGACCGCCTGGTCATCCTGCGCCATACCCTGATGAATCCCTTCCTGCAGGACGACGAGAACGGCATCAGCTACATCGACCGCTACTTCGACCACCTGCGGGAACTGATCAACCGACAGCCCTGGCCGGCAAGCGAAGCCCCCGCCGGCACCCGTGCGGCCTGAGATGTCGGCCCTGCCCTCCCCCGGACCGGCCCCGCACCTCGAAGCATCGGGCGAAGAGCGCACCTGGGTGCATGCCTGCGTTCGCAGCCTGCGGCTGGAGGGGGATGGCCAGCGCGACACGCCAATGCGCGAGATCGCGCTGCCCGGACTGCCCCGCGTTCGCCTGATGCTCAAGGACGAGTCGGTGCATCCCACCGGCAGCCTCAAGCACCGGCTTGCGCGTTCGCTGTTCCTCTACGCGCTGTGCAACGGGCGCCTGCGCCGCGGTCAGGTCGCCATCGACGCGTCGTCGGGCAGCACCGCCATCTCGGAGGCCTGGTTCGCGCGGCGGCTCGGCATCCCCTTCATCGCGGTGATGCCGCGCTGTACCGCCGTGGCGAAACAACGCGAAGTGCTGGCGCTGGGCGGACGCTGCGAACTGGTCGAGGCCGGGGTGGATTGCGTCGCGCACGCCCGCGCACTGTCGCGGCAGCTCGACGCCTGCTACCTCGACCAGTTCGGCCTCGCGGCGGCCGCCACCGACTGGCGCGGCAACAACAACATAGCCCAGTCGATCATCGGCCAATGCCGGGAACTCGGCGTGGTGGCGCCGGACTGGATCGTCTGCGGCGCCGGCACCGGCGGCACCTCCGGCACCATCGGCCGCTACCTGCGCTACCTCGGGCTGCCGACGCGGCTGTGCGTCGCCGACCCCACCGGCGCGGCCTTCGCGCGCGGGTGGCCCCACGCCGATCGCGATGCGGTGGCCACCCGCGCCACCTGCATCGAAGGCATCGGGCGGCCGCGCGCCGAACCCTGCTTCGCCTTCGAAATCGTCGATCGCGTGATCGAGGTGGACGATGCCGCCTCGCTCGCCGGCATGCACTGGCTGCAGGCGCGCAGCGGCCTGCGCTTCGGCGGCTCCTCGGGCACGCATGCGGTGGCGGCGTTGCAGCTGGCTTGCGAACTGGGCAGGCGGGGGCGACCGGCCTGCATCGTCGCCCTGGCCTGTGATCGCGGCGAACGCTACGCCGACACGCTGTATTCGCCGGACTGGGTGGCCGCGCAGGCGCTCGACCCGATGCCCTGGCGGCAGACGCTCGCCGAAGCCGACCGGCGCGGCGCCTGGGCGCCGCCTGCCTAGGACCGCCGCCGGATCAGAGCCACTCGTAGAGCGGGGGCGTTGTCGCGCCCGCCGCGCCGATCGAAAACGCCTTGCGGATCGCCTGCTCGGCGCGCCGCGCTTCCGCTTCGCCCGGGGCATGCACGGTCGCCAGCGCCTGGCCGACTTCGATCACCTCGCCGATCCCCGGCAGGCCGGTCAGTCCGACCGCGGGGTCCACCTCATCCTGCGGCCGCCGTCGCCCGCCACCGAGGTCCACCACGGCCTCGCCGAGCGCGCGCACGTCCACGGCGCGGATGAAGCCGCCGCGCTCCGCGAGCACGTCGCGGACCACCGGCGCGTCGGCAAGATGCCGGCCCGGGTGCTCGAGCAGGTCGCGCGGCCCACCCAGCGCCGCCACCATCCGCGCGAAACGCTCCGCCGCCTCGCCGCTGGCCAGCGCCGCGCGCACGCGTGCTTCGCCATCGGCCCGATCGGAAGCCAGTCCCCCCAGGCACAGCAGTTCCGCCGATTGGGCGAGCGCGAGGTCCAGCAGCCGCGACTGCGTGACCCGCCCGCACAGCAGGTCCAGCACGGCGCGCACTTCGATGGCGTTGCCGGCGTCGCGCCCGAGCACCTGGTGCATGTCGCTGAGCAGCACCCGCATCCGCAGGCCGCCACCGGTGCCCACCGCCAGCATGTGTTCGGCCAGTTCGCGCGCCTGCGCCGGTTCCGGCGTCTGCGCCCCGTTGCCGACCTTGATGTCCATCACCAGCGCCGCCGCACCGCCGGCGAGCTTCTTCGACAGGATGGAGGCGACGATCAGCGGCAACACGTCCACCGTCGCGGTCACGTCACGCACGGCATACAGCATGCGATCGGCCGGCACCAGGTCGTCGCTCTGGCCGACGATGGCGCAGCCCACCTCGCGGACCACTTGCTGCAGGCGTTCGGGCGAGGGATGGATGTCGTAGCCGCGCAGCGACTGCAGTTTGTCGAGCGTGCCGCCGGTGTGGCCCAGGCCGCGGCCGGAAATCATCGGCACATAACCGCCGCAGGCGGCGACCAGCGGCGCCAGCAGCAGGCTGACGGCATCGCCGACACCGCCGGTGGAATGTTTGTCGAGCGCCGGACCCGGCAGGTCGTGCCAACGCAGTCGGCGGCCGGAATCGCGAAGCGCCAGGGTGAAGCGGCGGCACTCCCCGGCAGCCATGCCTTGCCAGGCCACCGCCATCGCGAAGGCGCCGACCTGGCCTTCGCTCCAGCGTCCCTCGGCGATGCCGTGGGCGATCTCGGCCAGCTGCGCCGCGTCGTATTCCCGCCCCTCGCGCTTGTGGCGGATCAGCGCCGCGGCCGCCGAGTCGCTCATCCGGCGGTCGCCAGCGCGTCGCGCAATTCGGCGAACAGCGCACTCGCGCCGATCCGCAGGTGCGCGGGCGTGACCCAAGCCATGCCCATGCGCGCGTCCACCAGCTGCAGGTACGCGGCGGCATCGGCCAGCGTGCGCACGCCGCCGGCGACCTTCAGCCCGCAGCGGCCGCCGTCGTCCGCGATCGCCTCGAGCATGAGTGCCGCCGCGTGGGGCGTCGCATTGACGGGGACCTTGCCGGTGGAGGTCTTGAGGAAGTCCACGCCCTCGCCCAGGCCGATCGCGCAGGCCTCGCGCACCAGCGCCGCGTCGTGCAACTCACCGCTTTCGATGATCAGCTTGAGCGCGATGCCGGGCGCGCAGGCCCGCCGGCAGGCCGCCACGGCCGCGCGCGCCGGCTCGGGGCGGCCATCGCGGAGCGCGCGCCAGGGCAGCACCATGTCCACCTCGTGGGCGCCGGCGGCCACTGCGCGACGTGTCTCACGCGCGACGCGTGCGGGATCATCCGATCCCTCCGGGAAATTCACGACCGTCGCTACCCGGACGCCGGAAGCGGCCAGGGCGCGCCGGGCGCCGGCGACATGCTCGGGATATACGCAGACGGCGGCGGGAGCCACCGGCACGGACATGGCCTCGGCGCACAGCGCCTCGATGCGCGTCGGCGTGTCGTCCTCGCCCAGGCTGGTCAGGTCCAGCAGCGGCATCAGCCTGGCGGCGAGGCGGCGGCGGTCGGCGGCAGTGAGGGAGCCAAGCTCGTGCATGGCCCGATTGTAGCCATGCGTTCAGCGCCGGTGCGGGAAAGGTTCATCCCCGACCAGGGCTGGCACGCAACTTGCGACTTGATTCCCGCGGCACCCACTTCCCCCACTGCAAGGACGCCACCATGAACAAGACCCTGATCGCGCTCGCCCTCTCGCTCGGCCTCGGCCTCGCCGGCTGCTCGAAGAACGCCTCCGACCAGCCCGAGAACGCCACGGCCAATGCGCCCGACACGGCCGCGCCCGCCGACACCACGGCAGCGGTCACCGCTCCTTCGGGCAACGACTCGGCCAACGCCACCGCCAACACGACGGGCGTCAATCCCAGCACCGACACCACCGGCGACGCCACCGCGATGGGCGGCGCCACCGATGCGAGCGGCAATGCCATGGGCGGGACCAGCACCGGCGGCAACAGCCAGTACGCGGCGAACCTGGACGAGGAACTGCGGCGTTGCGACCAGCTCAGCGGCGCCGAGCGCGACACCTGCCGCAGCGATGCGCAGGCCCGATACGACCAGGCCAACACGACCACGCCGACGACGCCCTGAACGAAGGTGTTCGCTGAGTCACGGAAAGGGCGGCCCCCGGCGGCCGCCTTTTTCATTGGTAGTGCTTGAGGTGGCGGGTTTCCGGGTGCTTGGTCATGTAGGCATTGGCATACGAACAGGCCGGTACCACCGTCCAGCCGGCGGCCTCGGCATGCGCAAGCGCCGCCTTCATCAGCGCTGCGGCGATCCCGCGCCCGCCGATCGCGGACGGCACGCCGGTATGGGTGATGTGCATGACCGTGCCGTCGAGCCGGTAGTCGAGTTCGGCGCGATGCCCCTCCACCTCGGTGCTGAAGCGACGGCCGGCGGCATCGTGGCTGATGGGCAGGTCGTTGCGGGTGGACGGTTCGCTGCTGTCGGGCTTTTGGGTGGGATCCATGGGTTCTCCTGGGCCGGGTGCGCGGTCGCACGCCGTCGATCCCACAGCCTAACGCGCTGCGCCGCCCGGCGATGAACGGCCGCATGCCGGACGGCCCGGCTTGCGCGGCGGCAGGGCCTTGCCGATAGTAGGGCCGATGTCCCGACCGTCCACGCCGGAATCCGCCGACGACCTCCACGCCCTCCTGCTGGAGATGAGCGACGAGGGCGTGCTGCTGCATGCGGGCGGCCGCGTCCAGCTGGCGAACACGGCGGCCGCGTTGCTGCTCGGCGCCCACGAACCCGGCGACATCGTCGGGCTCGATGCCGCCGCGATGCTGGCCAGGCGCGCGAGGCGGCCGCCGGGTGGCTACCCGCGCCGGCGACGCACCGAACAGCTGCTGCAACGGCTGGACGGCAGCGAACTGCGCGTGGCCTGGTGCGAGCGCGCCTGCCGCTGGCGTGGCGAGGAGGCGGTGCAGGTGGTCTTCAGTGCCCTGCCCGCGCCGGCGCCGGCTGCCCCGGGCGCGGACCAGTTGACCGAGCTGCCGGGCCGGCGCCAGTTCCGCCTCCACCTGCAGGCCGCGCTCGACCGCGCGGTGCGCAACCGCCACCTGGTCTGGGTGCTGTACGTGGACCTGGACCGTTTCAGCGCAGTCAACGCGGCCCATGGGCATGCGCTCGGCGACCGCGTGCTGGCCGAGGCCGCCGTGCGGCTGCAGAAGTGCATCCGGCGCACCGACTTCCTGGCCAGCGCCGGCGGCGACGAGTTCCTGCTCGCGCTCGAAGGCACCACCGACCTGGAGGGCGCCCGCGTGGTCGCACTGCGTGCGCTGCAGTCGCTGGCCGAGCCCTTCCGGATCCAGGGCGTCGATGTGCGCTCGAGCGCCAGTGCCGGCGCCTGCGCGGGCCCCGCCGATGGCGGCGAGCCCGATGCGCTGCTGCGCAACGTCGACATCGCGCTGGTGCAGGCGAAGGCCGCGGGGCGCAACAGGCTCGAGTTCTACAGCCCGCAGATGGACGACCAGCAGCGCCGCAGCGCGCTGGCCCGCGAGGAGATCGAACGCAAGCTCGCCAGCCTGACGCCGCGGGAGCACGAAGTGCTGGCCCGGCTGGTCGACGGCGAGGCCAACAAGATGATCGCCTACATGCTCGGCGCCAGCATGCGCACCATCGAGCACCATCGCGCGCGGATCATGGACAAGATGTCGGCCGGCTCGCTGCCCGAGCTGGTGCGCATGGTGATCGGCCGCAACGAAGGCTGAAGGTCAACCCGCGCCGCAGAGCGCGGCGATGTCCTGGTAGGTTGCCCGCGGACGCCCGGGGGCGCACACCGGGCACTCGGGGTCCGGCGGCAAGCGCGTCTCGCGGAATCGCATCGCCAGCGCGTCGAAATGCAGGAGCCGACCGCTGAGCGAGGTACCGATTCCCAGCACCAGCTTGATCGCCTCGGTCGCCTGCAGCAGCCCGATCACGCCCGGCAACACGCCGAGCACGCCGGCCTCGGCGCAGTTCGGCGCGTCCTCCGGCCGCGGAGGCTCGGGGAACAGGCAGCGGTAACAGGGCGCGGCGCCGCGGTGGCGGCCGGCGTCGAACACGCTCGCCTGGCCTTCGAAGCGATGCACGGCGCCGTAGACCAGTGGCTTGCCGTGGTTCACGCAGGCATCCGACAGCAGATAACGGGTGGCGAAGTTGTCGGCGCCGTCGATGACGACGTCCATGCCGTCCACCAGTGCATCCACGTTGCCGGCGGTGACGCGCGCCTGCAGCGGCTCGATCGCCACGCGCGGATTGAGCGCCGACAGCGCGGTCGCGGCCGAGGCCACCTTCGGCTGGCCGATCCGCGCCTCGGCATGCAGCACCTGTCGCTGCAGGTTGCTGCGGTCCACCACGTCGTCGTCCACCACCCGCAGGTGGCCGATGCCCGCGGCCGCCAGGTAATAGGCCGCCGGCGAGCCGAGGCCGCCCGCGCCCACGAGCAGCACGCGCGCGCGCGCCAGCGCCTTCTGTCCTTCCAGCCCGACCTGCGGCAGGCGCAGGTGGCGCGAGTAACGCTCGAGGAAGTCGGCATCCTCGCTCGTGTCCACCGGAAGCCCGGCGGCCTGCCAGGCGGCCACGCCACCGGCGACGCTGGACAGGCGTCCGATCCCCTGCGCGGCCAAGGCCTGGGCCGCGAGCAGCGAGCGGCGCCCGCTGCCGCAGATCAGCAGCAGTTCGTGCTCCCCTGCCCCGGCCTGCGATGGCATGCGCTCCAGTTCCGCCCTCGGCAGCGCCAGCGCACCGCGCGGCAGGCCCAGGGCGTGTTCGTCGGCCTCGCGCACGTCCACCAGCCGGGCGCCGCGCGACATGCGGGCATGGGCTTCCTCGGGCGTGATCTCGGGAATCGGGTCCATGCCTGCAGTCTAGTCCGCGCCGAGCGGCAGCACGTCCACCACTTCGCCCGCGCGGAAACTGCGCGGCCCTTCCGGCAGCACGATCAGGGCATTGGAGGCAGCGGCGGCGCGCAGGCGATGCGAGCCGTCGGCCGGGTTGGGCTGCACCCGCAGGCCGCCCTCGCCGTCCGGAGCCAGCGTGCCGCGCAGGAATTCGAGCCGGTCGTGGCGCTTGTCGAAATCGGCGCCGAGCCGTGCCTGCCAGCGCATCCGCGGCGAAGCCCGGCCTTGCAAGCCGTCCAGCAGGCGTCGCCCGAGCATGCGGTAGGTCGCCAACACCGACACGGGATTGCCCGGCAGGCAGAGGACCTGCGCGCCGCCCAGCCGCGCCGCCAGCAACGGCATGCCGGGCCGCATCCGCACCTTCCAGAAATGCACTTCGCCTTCGCGCGCGAAGAAGTCCGGGAGGAAATCCTTCTCGCCCGCCGATACGCCGCCGCAGGTGAGGATGACGTCGAAGGAGAAGGCTGCATCGCGCAGCGCGGCGGCGATGCGCTCCGGTGCATCCGGCAGCACCGGCCAGGCCACTGGGAAATAGCCGTCGGCGGCCAGCAGGCCCTGCAGCAGCGCGCGGTTGCTGTCGTGGATCTGGCCCGGCGCCAGCGCCTGCCCCGGGGGCACGAGCTCGTCGCCGGTGGTGAACACCGCGACGGTCGGCCGGCGATGCACCGGCAGGGCGGGCAGGCCCAGCGCCGCGGCCAGGCCCAGCGCCGCCGGCGTCAGCGCGTCGCCCGCCGACAGCACGCGCTCGCCGGGCATCACGTCCTCGCCCCGGCGTCGCAGGTGTTGGCCGACGCGCGCGGCGGCCGCGATCCTGACGATGCCGCCGTCGACGATCGCGTTCTCCTTCATCACCACCGCATCGGCGCCTGCGGGCACCGGTGCGCCGGTGGTGATGCGCAGGCACTCGCCCGCGCCGATGCGCAGGCCCAGGTCGGCGCCGGCGAACTGTTCCCCCACCAGCCGCAGCAGCGCGTCGTCGGCGGCGTCCGCGCCGCGCACCGCGAAGCCGTCCATGGCGGCATTGTCGAAGCCCGGCAGGGCGGCGCCGGCCGTCACGTCCTCGGCGAGCACGGCGCCGAGGCAACGCACGAGCGGCTGCGACTCGACCGGCAGGCGCGCCCTGGTCGCGACCTCGTCAAGGATTCGCGTCGCTTCGTCGAAGCCGATGCGGGTCGGGAAGGCGGCAAGGCTCATGCGAGGTCCTGGAAATCCCGTGGCGTGTTGAGGTTGCCGAGGCGCTGCGTCTCCACTGGATGCAGGCCCAGCTTCGCGGCCAGCGGATGCACCGCGCGTTCGCCGCGGGCCAGCGCTTCGCGCGCCGCTTCGCGTGCGGGCGCGACTGGCCACAACGCCGCCAGCGGCTGCAGGCCGTCGACGTCGCGCGCCACGGCGCCGTCCTGCGCAAGCAGGGCGTCCACCATCTCGCCGGTCGGCCGGGCCAGGTCCACCGGCAGGGTCAGCAACCACTCGCTACGACAGGCCTGCAGCAATGCATCCAGGCCCGCGAGCGGCCCCTCTCCCTCGGCCACCTCGTCGGCGACGAACCGCAGTCCGCGCGCATGGAAAGCCGCCCGCCACGGCGCGTCGGGCAGGTTGTGGCTGACGAGTACCTGCGCGAAGCCGCCGGACGCCGCATCGAGCACGCGCTGCAACAGGCTGGCGCCCTCGACTTCGATCGCGGCCTTGTCCACGCCGCCCAGCCGGAGCCCGCGGCCGCCGGCCAGGATGCCCAGGCTGGTGCGATCACGCGAGGGCACGACCGCGCCGCCTACTTGCGCTTGACGTGCCGCATCAAGCGGCGGCGCTTGGCCTGCTGTTTCTCGGTGAGCTCGTTGCGTCGGCCCTCGAAGGGGTTCTCGCCTTCCTTGAAGATGAACTTCACCGGCGTGCCCACCAGCTTGAAGCGCTTGCGGAAGAAGTTCTCCAGGTAGCGCTGGTAGCTGTCCTGCAGGTCCTTGATGCGGGTGCCGTGCACCACGAACAGCGGCGGGTTCTCGCCGCC
>CBININ010000027.1:0-14264 GCA_966250755.1 uncultured Gammaproteobacteria bacterium
GCGGCGCGCGCTGCGAGGCCGGCGGCGTCCTGCTGGCCGACGGCCGCCGCCATCTCGACACCCGCCTCACCGTCACCCACGCCGCGACCGACACCGGCTGCGACCTGCCCTGGCGTGGCCTGGCCTCCGACCGCTCGCGACTGGCCTTCCTCGGCGCCATCACCATCCTGGCGGGCGCCGACGGCAGCGACGCGCGACTCTCGTGCAAGAACCTGCTGCTGTCGGAGGGCGCGGAAGTCGACGCGCAACCGGTGCTGGAGATCCACGCCGACGAAGTGAAGGCCGCGCACGGAGCCACCGTCGGCCGGCTGGACGCCACGGCCCTTTTCTACCTGCGCAGCCGCGGCATCCCGGAGTCGCAGGCGCGCGCGCTGTTGACCCAAGCCTTCTGCCGCGAGGCGCTTGGCCCGCTCGCCGACGAGGCCGACGTGCTGGCGCGGGTGTCGCCGCGGCTGGAAGCACGGTTGCTGGCGACGGAGGTCGCATGAACGCCGCGACCACGGCCATCGACTGGGAGGCGCTGCGCGCCGACTTCCCCGTGCTGGGGCGCCAGGTACACGGCAAGCCCCTGGCCTACCTCGACTCCGCCAACACCTCGCAGAAACCGCGCCAGGTGATCGAGGCGGTGGATGATTTCTATCGCCAGCACAACGCCAACATCTCGCGCGCCGTGCACACGCTCGGGCAAGAGGCGACGGAAGCCTACGAGTCCGCACGCACGCGGCTCGCGGCCTTCGTCGGCGTGCGACCCACGGAGCTCGTGCTGACCTCGGGCACCACCCAGGCGATCAACCTGGTCGCCTACAGCCACGCGCTGCCGACGCTCAAGCCCGGCGAATCGATCCTGCTCACGCAGATGGAGCACCACGCCAACATCGTGCCCTGGCAGCTGGTGGCCTCGCGCGGCGGCGCCGTGATCAAGGTCGCGCCGGTCACGCCCGAGGGCGAGCTCGACCTGGATGCGCTGTTCGCACTGATGACGCCGGACGTGAAGCTGCTGGCCTTCACCCATGTCTCCAACGTGCTCGGCACCGTCAATCCGGTCGCGGAGATCTGCCGCGAGGCGCGCCGGCGCGGCATCGTCACCCTGGTGGACGGTTCGCAGGCCTTGCCGCACCGCCCGGTCAACATCCCCTCGCTGGGCTGCGACTTCTACGCCTTCACCGGCCACAAGATGCTCGGCCCCACCGGCACCGGCGCGCTGTGGGGGCGGCGTGAGTTGCTGGCGGCGATGCCGCCCTTCCTCGGCGGCGGCGAGATGATCCGCGAGGTGCGCTTCGAGGGCACGACCTTCAACGATCCGCCGCACAAGTTCGAGGCCGGCACGCCCAACATCGCCGGCGTCATCGGCCTGGGCGCGGCGGTGGACTACCTGTCGGCGATCGGCATGGAAGCGATCGAGGCCCGCGAACAGGCGCTGTTGCGCCACGCGACGGCCGCGCTGGACGGCGTCCCCGGCCTGCGGCTGATCGGCCGCGCGCGCGAGAAGGCCGCGGTGCTGAGTTTCCTCGTCGAAGGCGCGCACGCGCACGACCTGGCCACGCTGCTGGACCTGGAGGGCATCGCGGTGCGCTCCGGCCACCACTGCGCGCATCCCCTGATGGCCTGCTTCGGCGTGCCCGCGACCTGCCGCGCCTCGCTGGCCTTCTACAACCGGTTGGACGAGATCGATGCGCTGGTGGCCGCCTTGCACAAGGCGCGGACCCTGCTGGGATGAGGTGAGCCGATGGTGGAAGGACTGATGCAAGCCCCCGTTTCGCCCGCGCTGCGCTTCCGCGCGGCGACCGCCGCCGACACCGAGGCGGTCGTCGCGCTGGTCGAATCGGCCTACCGCGGCGACGCCAGCCGCGCCGGCTGGACCACCGAGGCCGACCTGCTCGACGGCCGACGCACCGGCGCGGACGACATCGGCGCCATCCTCGCGCGCCCGCAAAGCCGCATGCTGCTGGCCGAGGACGCCCAGGGACTGGTGGCCTGCGCGCACGTGGCCGTCGAAGACGGCGCCGGCTACTTCGGGATGTTTTCGGTGGTGCCGGCCCGCCAGGGCGGCGGCGTGGGCAAGCAGGTGCTGGCCGAGGCCGAGCGCATCGTGCGCGAGGACTGGGGTTGCGCGGCGATGCGCATGACCGTCATCGACGTACGCGACGAGCTGATCGCCTTCTACGAGCGCCGCGGCTACCGCCGCACCGGCATCCGCAAGCCGTTTCCCTATGGCGATGCACGCTTTGGCCTGCCCAAGCGCGACGACCTGCGCTTCGAGGTGCTGGAGAAGGACCTGCGCGAGGTGGCGCCGTGATCGGCTGGATCCGCGTCTGCGGCCGCGATGAGTTACTGCCCGGCGAGTTTCGCGTCGCCTACGACGGCGACACCGCGATCGCGGTCTTCAACATCGACGGCGCGTATTACGCCATCGAGGACGTGTGCACCCACGACGGCGGCGAACTGGCGGGCGGCCCGGTCGAGGGCTTCGAGGTCGAGTGCCTGCGCCACGGGGCCCGCTTCGACCTGCGCACGGGCGCGGCGACCTGCCCGCCTGCCTACACGCCGACCGTGGTTTTCCCGGTGAAACTCGAGGATGGCGCCGTCTGGACGCGGGACGACCGCTAGGTCTCTTCACATCTCGTTGCAAACGCGAATTATTCTCATTAAGATCCACGCCACGGGCGAGCCGCCCGATGCCGATGGATCGACATGCACTGCCTGCCCCGCCCTGCCCGCCTCCGCGCCTCTTCCCCGCTGACCCTCGCCGTCGCCGCCGCCCTGGGCCTGGCGGCCCCCCTCACTGCCCTGGCCGAACTTCCCGCCGACGCCGGCGCCGACGCCTCCCACCGCGAGCGCCGCGCCACCGAGCTGGACAAGGTCGAAGTCGTCGGCAACCGCGACAGCTACCAGGAAAAGCACAGCCGCACCGCCACCCGCACCGACACGCCACTGATCGACACCCCGCAGTCGATCACCGTCATCCCGCAGGCCGTCATCCGCGACCAGGCGATGCAGGGCGTCGGCGACAGCCTGCGCTACGTGCCGGGCGTCGGCCTGGCCCAGGGCGAGGGCAACCGCGACACGCCGATCTTCCGCGGCAACAGTTCGACGGCCGACCTGTTCGTGGACGGCATGCGCGACGACGTGCAGTACTTCCGCGATCTCTACAACATCGACCGCGTCGAGGTGCTCAAGGGCCCGAACGCCATGGCCTTCGGCCGCGGCGGCACCGGCGGCCTGCTCAACCGCGTCACCAAACTGGCGGACTGGCAGGACCACCGCGACCTGTCGTTGCAGGTCGGTTCCTGGAACCGCTATCGCGCCACGGCCGACGTCGGCGGTGCCATTAACGACAGCGCCGCCTTCCGCGTGACTGCGCTCGCGGAAGAGAGCGACAGCTTCCGCGATGGCGTCGCGTTCTCCCGCCGCGGCATCAACCCGGTGTTCGCCTTCCATCTCGGCGAGGACACGCACCTTGACCTGGGCGTGGAGCACTTCGAGGACGAGCGCACGGCCGACCGCGGTGTGTCGTCCTGGCAGAACCGCCCGCTGGAGGTGGATCCTTCGACCTTCTTCGGCGATCCCGACCGCAGCACGTCCCAGGCCTCGGTGGATGCCTTCATGGCGGTCCTGCAGCACGACTTCAGCGAGTCCCTGAGCCTGCGCAACAGCACCCGCCTGGCGCGCTACGACAAGTTCTACCAGAACGTCTTCCCGGGCACGGTGGGCGGCGACGGCACGACGGTCGCGATCAATGCCTACAACAACGCCACCGAGCGCGAGAACGCGTTCAACCAGACCGACCTCGTCTGGCATGCCGTCACCGGTGGTGTGTCGCACACGGTGCTGGCGGGGGTGGAATTCGGCCGGCAGGTCACCGACAACCGACGCGAGACCGGCTATTTCCAGGACACGGCAGGCTGCCCGGTCTCGGGACCGACCTCGGTGGTGGTGCCTGTCTCCAACCCGAGCTACGCCGGACCGCTGTGCTTCGCGCAAAGCACGACGGACGCCGACAACCACGGCGTGGCGCGGACCGCCGCGGTCTACCTGCAGGACCAGATCGAACTCTCGCCGCATTGGCAGGTGATCCTGGGCCTGCGCCACGACCGGTTCGAGGTGGATCTCCACGACAACCGCAAGGGGCTGGACACCGACGGCCGCGACGACCTGCTGTCGCCGCGTGCGGGCGTGGTCTACAAGCCGCGCGCCGATGTCTCGCTGTACGCCAGCTACAGCATCGCCTTCCTGCCGCGCTCGGGCGAGCAGCTGGCCTCGCTGTCGACGACCAACGAGTCGCTGGAGCCCGAGCGTTTCCGCAACCTCGAGGCCGGCCTCAAGTGGGACATCCGGCCGGACCTGTCCTTCACGGTCGCGGCCTACCGGCTCGCGCGCAGCAACGTGGCCGTGGTCGACGACGCGGACAATACGAAGCTGGTCCTGCTCCCCGGAGAGAGCCAGCGTGTCGATGGCGTCGAACTCGGCATCAGCGGCCGCATCACCGAGCATTGGAGCGTCATCGGCGGCGCTGCCTGGCAGGACGCCAGGACCACGAAGGACATCCAGACGTCGGCGGCGCTGTCCTCGCTGATCCCGGCCGGCACGTTGTTGCCGCAGGTGCCGCGCCGCAGCTTCTCGCTCTGGAACCGCTACGACTTCAACCCGCGCTGGGGCGTGGGCCTGGGCGTGGTGGCGCGCGATGGCGTGTACACGGGCACCACGAACACCGTCCGACTGCCGGGCTATGCGCGGGTGGACGCTGCGGTGTTCTGGAAGCCGCTCGACGAGCTGCGCGTGCAGCTGAACATCGAGAACCTGCTCGACCGCGAGTACTTCCCGACTGCCCACACCAACACCAACATCAGCCCCGGCTCGCCGCGTGCCTTCACCCTCGGCCTGCACTATGGGTTCTGATCCGCGCGCGGGGCGCCCGGCGAAGAGCCGCTGGCACCCGGTGGTCCGCCAGGTCCATCTTTGGGTCGGCGCCTGGGGCGCGCTTGCGGCCGTGGTCTACGGCTTCAGCGGCCTGGTGATGAACCACCGTTTCGGCGACGCGGCCTGGCCGCAGGGCGAGAGCGCGGAGACCGGGCGCAGCGCCCTGGCGATCCCGGTGGCGTCGAGGACTTCGCCCGAAACGCTGTCGCTCTGGCTGCGTTCCGAGCATGCGCTGGACGCGCAGGTCATCCGCAAGGGCGGGCCGGGCGGCCCGGGCGGGGCGTCGCGCGCTGGCGCCCCCGCCCCACCGGGCAAGTGGAACCTCAGCGGCGGCACCGCACGCGAGGCCTGGTCGCTCGAGTACACGCCCGGCGCCGAAACCGCCGAACTCAAGCGCAGCGAGCACTCGCCTCTCGCCGCAGTCAATCGCCTGCACAAGGGCGTGGGCGGCGGCTGGGCCTGGATCGCGCTGGCCGACAGCTTCGCGATCGGCATGCTCCTGCTCGGCCTCTCGGGACTGTGGATGTGGCTGCGAGGACGGCGCGTGCGCGACGTCGTCCTCAGCGTGTTCGCCTTGTCCTCGCTGCTGACGCTGGTCGTGCTGGCGCCGACCCTGTTCGGCTGACCGCGATCAGTCGATCCGGCGCAGGCGCACCAGCAGCAACTCGCCGCCGCCGTCTATCAGCACGCGGCCGCTGCCGGAGGCATCGATCAGGGCGGTGTCGCCCTGCTCGAGTTGCACGGGCGGCAGCCGGTCCTTGAAGGCCGCGCGACCGGCGAGCACGTGCACCGCCCAGTGCACGCCCGGCTCGGCGAAGAACAGCATCGGGCCCACCAGCGGGCGGTGCAGCAGCTGCGCCTCGATGCGGTCGCGCTTCCACATCAGGTTGAAGTCCTGGGTGGGCCCCGCGACCAATTCCGAGCGTACCGCGCGTTCGCCGGCGAAACGCACGCGATCGTGCGGCGGCTGCAATTCGGCGACCTCGCCGTCCTCGAACAGCAGGCGCATGCCCTCGCCCGCCAGAAGTACGAGTTCGCGGTCCACGCCGGGGAAGGCCGAGAAGGGTCCTTCCTTGTCCACCTCCGCGATCGACAGGCGCCAGTCCCAGTCCTCGGACTCCATCGGCCAGCGCAGGATTTCGCGGGTCCAGCCGGCGCCGTTCTTCCAGCGTTCGCGGCGATATTCGTTGGCGGGGATGGCGAACACGTCCATCCCCGCATTGTGTTGGCCAGCTCAGGCGCCGGCAAGCAGGAGCGCGGCATCGCCGGGGCGGCGCCTGCCGTCCAGCCAGGCGCTGTTCCAGTAGGGATACGAACCGACCGAGCTGGCCAGCCCGGCGCGCACCGGGTTGGCGACGAGGTGGCGCGCGACGGCGAGCAGGTCTTCCTCGCGATCGAGCAGGCGCTGGTTGTAACCCTTCGACCACAGCCAGCCGTTGACGCGGAAGCGGGCGTCGACGCCGCGCGCGGTGATCGCCTTGAAGCGGCGCACCAGCGGATCGAGCGAATCGCCATCCGCCAGTACTACCAGTCCGTGCCAGCGGTCGGGCATGAGCACCCAGGCAAGGCAGCGCGAGCGGCCCCAGATCCCGGGATCGGATTGCAGGCGCGACACCGCGCGGGCGGCGTCGGCGTCGAGGAAGAGTGGACGCCGGAACAGGGTGCCGACCGTGAGGAAGTGCGCGTGCCCGGCAGCGGGCCAGGCCGGCTGCGGCGAGGACTCGCGGGGCTCGGGTTCGGCGACGAGGACGGACGAAGACGACGGCATGGGGCTTCTCCGAAGGGAAAGGAGCGGCCGGCGGACCCGGCCGCCCGGGGGATCAGCGCGAACCGGCCCGCGCGGCGGTGGCGGGCTTGGCCGCGGGCTTGGCACCGGCCGCCGGCTTGGGCGCCGGTGCGGCGCCGCCGGCCACGAGGATGCGGTCGCGGTTGCGCTCGACCGTCGACAGGCCGATGCCCTTCACCGCGGCGAGCTGCTCGACGCTCTTGAACGGACCATTGGCCTTGCGGAAGGCAACGATCGCCTCCGCCTTGGAAGGACCGACGCCGTCGAGCACGCGATCGAGCGTGGCGGCATCGGCGGTGTTGATGTTGACGCGCTCGCCGCCGGCGTGGGCCGCGGTGGCGAGCAGGGCGGACAGGGCAAGGGTCTTGAACAGCAGGGCAAACTTCTTCATGACGGACTCCTGGTGGGATGGCCGGGGCGAGCCCGGCGTGTTGCGGTGGGATCCGCGCGGGGGACTCCGCGTCGGCAAGGCCAGTGTCCGTAGGCCGTGCGCGGCGTCACATCAATGAATCCTTCACGTCGGGCTGCGAGCCGCCTGAACCGCGGGTCAGCCTTTTCCGAGGGGGTCGGCTAGAATTGGCGTTCATCCCCCGCAGGCCCCTTCATGGATACCGCCCGTACCGACCGCCTCGTCGCCGACACCTGGGACGCGGAAATCGTCCCGCAGCTGGTCGAGTACATCCGCATCCCCAACAAGTCGCCGATGTTCGACGCCGACTGGCAGGCGAACGGCTACATGGACGCGGCCACCGAGCTGCTGGCCGGCTGGGCGCGCAAGCAGGACGTCAAGGGCATGCAGGTCGAGGTGGTGCGCCTGCCCGGCCGCACGCCGCTGATCTTCATCGAGGTCGCCGGCCAGGGCGACGACTGCGTGCTGCTCTACGGGCATCTCGACAAGCAGCCGGAAATGACCGGCTGGGCCGACGACCTCGGCCCCTGGAAGCCGGTGATCAAGGGCGACAAGCTCTACGGCCGCGGCGGCGCCGACGACGGTTACGCGATCTTCGGCTCGCTGACCGCCATCCGCGCCCTGCAGGAACAAGGCCTGCCGCATGCGCGCTGCGTCATCCTGATCGAGGCCTGCGAGGAATCGGGCAGCTACGACCTGCCGCATTACGTCGACCACCTCGCCGAACGCATCGGCAAGCCCTCGCTGGTGGTCTGCCTGGATTCGGGCTGCGCCAACTACGACCAGCTCTGGTGCACCACCTCGCTGCGCGGCCTGGCCGGCGGCAACCTGCGGGTGGACGTGCTGACCGAGGGCGTGCACTCCGGCGACGCCAGCGGCATCGTGCCCTCGAGCTTCCGCGTGCTGCGCCAGCTGCTTTCAAGGCTGGAAGACGAGGCGACCGGCACCATTCGCCCCGAGGGCCTGTCGGTGGACATTCCCGAACAGCGTCGCCTGCAAGCCGCGCGCGCCGCCGAGGTACTCGGCCCCGAGGTCTACGACAAGTTCCCCTTCCTGCCCGGCATGTCGCCGATGGGCGGCGACCTGACCGAGCTCATCCTGAATCGCACCTGGCGGCCGATGCTCTCGATCACCGGCGCCGACGGCATCCCGGCGCTGGGCAGCGCGGGCAACGTGCTGCGGCCCTTCACCTCGGTGAAGCTGAGCCTGCGCCTGCCGCCGACGCTCGACCCGCGCAAGGCCACCGACATCCTGCAGCGCGAACTTACCCGCGACCCGCCCTACGGCGCCAAGGTGCAGTTCGAGGTAGAGAAAGCGTCCACCGGCTGGAACGCGCCGGCGCTCGCACCCTGGCTCGAGCACGCCATCGACCACGCCAGCCAGGAATTCTTCGGCGCCCCGGCCATGTACATGGGTGAAGGCGGCACGATCCCCTTCATGGGCATGCTCGGCGAGAAGTTCCCGGGTGCGCAGTTCATGATCACCGGCGTGCTCGGTCCGCACTCCAACGCGCACGGCCCCAACGAGTTCCTGCACATCCCGACCGGCAAGCGCGTGACCTCCGTGGTTGCCCGCGTGATCGCCGAGCACTACGCGGCCAGCGAGAAGGGCCTGACCCGCGGCGTGGCCGCCCAGGCCGGCGGCGAAGGCTACGGCAAGGACCACGGCTGCTGCTGAACGCAGCGGCCGGGCGGATCAGCGGTCGGCCAGTACCCGTTCGACCACGGCCTGCGCCAGCGCATCGGCCGACGCACGGGTGGTGTCGAGCACCATCTCGGCGTGCTCCGGCACCTCGTAGGGCGAATCGATGCCGGTGAAGTTCGGAATCTCGCCGGCACGCGCCTTGGCGTACAGGCCCTTGGCATCGCGCGCCTCGGCAACCTCCAGCGGCGTGTCCACGAACACTTCGATGAAGTCGCCCGGCGCGAACAGCCCGCGGGCCATCCGCCGCTCGCTGCGGAAGGGCGAGATGAAGCTGACGATGACGATCAGGCCGGCGTCCACCATCAGCCTGGCCACCTCGGCGACGCGGCGGATGTTCTCGACCCGGTCCTCGTCGCTGAAGCCCAGGTCGCGGCTCAGGCCATGGCGGACGTTGTCGCCGTCGAGCAAATAGGTGTGGTGGCCCGACGCCACGAGCCGCTTCTCGACGAGATTGGCGATAGTGGACTTGCCCGAGCCCGACAAGCCGGTGAACCAGACACAGCGCGGGGCCTGGCCCTTGATGGTGGCGCGGGCCTGCCGGTCGACGTCCAGGGCCTGCCAGTGCACGTTGGCGGCGCGACGCAGCGCGAAGTCGAGCGTGCCGCAGGCCACGGTGGCAAGGCTCTGCCGGTCGATGAGGATGAAGGCGCCCAGCGCGGGATCGTCGGCGAAGGGCTCGAAGGCGATCGACTGGTCGAGGCTGAGGTTGCAGGCCGCCACCTCGTTGAGCTCCAGTCGCTTGGCGGCGATGTGCTCCTGGGTATTCACGTCGGCCTTGTACTTGATCTCGGTGACCTGCGCGGCCACGGTGCGGGCGCCGCACCTGAGCAGGTAGTGACGCCCCGGCAGCAGCGCCTCGTCGCCCATCCACAGCAAATGCGCGCCGAACTGGTCGGAAACCGGCGGTGGCGCGCCCGCCGCCGCGAGCACGTCGCCGCGGCCGACGTCGATCTCGGCGTCGAGCGTGAGCAGCACCGACTGCCCGGCCTGCACGCGCTGCACCTCGCGGTCGCCGACCTGCAGCGACCGGATGCGCGCACGGCGGCCGGTGGCGGCATTGGCCAGTTCGTCGCCGACCGCGGCCTGGCCCGAGGCCACCTGCCCGGCGAAACCACGGAAGTCCTGCGAGGGCCGGCAGACCCATTGCACGGGCAGCCGGAACGGGCGGTGTTCGCCGCGCGATGCGACCTCGACGGCGTCCAGGTGTCCTAGCAGCGTCGGCCCTTGGTACCAGGGCATCGCTGCCGATGGCCGGACCACGTTGTCGCCCACCAGCCCGGACAGCGGGATGGCCTGCACCGCGGCGATGCCCAGTCGCGCGGCGAGTTCGCGGTACTCGGCGACGATCGCGTCGAAGGCCTGCTGCGAATAGCCGACCAGGTCCATCTTGTTCACCGCCAGCACGACGCTGCGGATGCCGAACAGCGAGCAGATGTAGCTGTGCCGGCGGGTCTGCACCAGCACGCCCTTGCGCGCGTCCACCAGCACCACCGCCAGGTCGGCCGTGGAGGCGCCGGTGGCCATGTTGCGGGTGTACTGCTCGTGGCCCGGGCAGTCGGCGACGATGTAGCTGCGCGCCTCGGTGGCGAAGTAGCGGTAGGCCACGTCGATGGTGATGCCCTGCTCGCGCTCGGCCTCCAGGCCGTCGAGCAGCAGCGCGTAGTCGATCGCCTCGCCCTGGGTGCCGTGGCGGCGGCTGTCGCGCTCCAGTGCGCCGAGCTGGTCCTCGAACAGGGACTTGCTCTCGTGCAGCAGGCGGCCGATCAGCGTGCTCTTGCCGTCGTCCACGCTGCCGCAGGTGATGAAGCGCAGGCGCGGCCGCGACTCGTGGCGCGCGAGGTAGCCGGCGACGGCGTCCGCGGGCGTGGGCATCAGAAATAGCCCTCCTGCTTCTTCTTCTCCATGGAGGCGGCGGGATCGTGGTCGATCAGCCGGCCCTGGCGCTCCGAGGTCCGCGCCACCAGCATCTCGGCAATGATCTTCTCCAGCGTATCGGCCTCGGACTCGAAGCCGCCGGTGAGCGGATAACAGCCCAGGGTGCGGAAGCGCACGCGGCGCAGCATCGGCGTCTCGCCCTCGCGCAGCGGCAGACGCTCGTCGTCCACCAGGATCAGGCCGCCGTCGCGCTCCACCACCGGGCGTTCCCTGGCAAAGTACAGCGGCACCACCGGGATGTTTTCCCGGTAGATGTAGAGCCAGACGTCGAGCTCGGTCCAGTTCGAGAGCGGGAACACGCGCACGCTCTCGCCGGCCTGGACGCGGGTGTTGTAGAGGTTCCACAGTTCCGGCCGCTGGCGGCGCGGGTCCCAGCGGTGGTCGGCGCTGCGGAAGGAGAACACGCGCTCCTTGGCGCGCGACTTCTCCTCGTCGCGGCGGGCGCCGCCGATGGCGGCATCGTAGCCGCCGGCGTCGAGCGCCTGGCGCAGGGCCTGGGTCTTCATCACGTCGGTATGCACGGTGGCCCCGTGGGTCACCGGCGAAATCCCCTGCCGAACGCCTTCCGGGTTGACGTGCACGCGCAGGTCGAAGCCGCCTTCGCGCGCCGCGGCGTCACGGAAGGCGATCATCTCGCGGAACTTCCAGGTGGTGTCGACGTGCAGCAGCGGGATCGGCGGACGTGCCGGATGGAAGGCCTTCTTCAGCAGGTGCAGCAGCACCGTGCTGTCCTTGCCGATCGAATACAGCATGACCGGGTTGCGGAACTCGACCGCGACCTCGCGCAGGATGTGCAGGCTTTCCGCTTCGAGTCGGTCGAGGTGGGACAGGGAGGGCACTGGCGAATGCTCGCGGCGGCCACGGCGGCGCGCCCCATTCTAGCCGAGCGCCGCAGGATGGGTCAGCGCCAGCCGACCGGGGTGCGCAGGGACTCGGGCGGCATCGCCGCCGCAGGCCGCGATGCGCGTTCGCGCAGCCAGGCCTGCAGCATCAGCACGTCCCAGAGTTCGATGTGGGCATCGCGGCGGCCGGACAGGTGCTCCTGCCAGCAGCGGCGGATTGGCGCGGGGTCCAGCAGGCCGTCGGCGCCGAGCGCGTGCTCCGACAGCAGGTCCTCGGCCCAGCCGCGCAGCGGGCCGCGCAACCACTGCGCCGTGGGCACGCCGAAGCCCCGCTTGGGGCGGTCGACCAGCTTGGCGGGCACGTGACGGCGCAGCAGCGCGCGCAGCGGCCACTTGCCTTCGCCGTGGTGCCACTTGATCTGCGGTGGCAGCGACTGCGCGAACTCCACCACGCGATGGTCCAGCATCGGGATGCGCGTCTCCAGCCCGACCGACATCGCCGCGCGATCCACCTTCACCAGGATGTCGTCGGTCAGGTAGCCGTCGAGGTCCAGCCGGCCGAGCAGTTCGGGGAACTCGGGCTCGGCGCCGCCCCAGTCCACGCCGTCGTAGGCGCTCTGCAGCGCCGACGCGCCCGGCACCAGCCGGGTGCTGTCCTCCCAGTGGGTAACCATGCGACCGTAGGTGCCGTCGTGTTCCTGCGACTCCAGCGCGGCGGCCAGTCGCAGCATGCGCTCCTTGCGCAGGTCCGGGCCGCGCCGCAGCGCGCGGGCGGTGGCGTCGGCGAAGGAATAGACCGGCGCCGGCAGGCCGCGCAGCAGCCGCGCCAACGCGCGCCGGCCGCCTGGCGGGATCCGCGCGGCCGTGCGTCGCAGCGCGGCCGCCGAGCGGTAACGGTGGTAGCCCAGGAAGAGTTCGTCGCCGGCGTCGCCCGACAGGCTGACGGTGACATGCTGGCGCGCCATCCGGCTCACCAGCAAGGTCGGGATCTGCGAACTGTCGGCGAACGGTTCGTCGTAGATGCGGGGAAGTTCCGGGATGACCGACATGGCCTCGGCCGGACTGACGTAGAGTTCCGTGTGCGCGGTGCCCAGGTGCCCGGCGACCGCGCGCGCGAACCGCGCTTCATCGTACTGCTCCTCGTGGAAGCCGATGCTGAAAGTGCGCACCGGGCGCGTGCTTTGCCGCTGCATCAGCGCCACGATCGTCGAGGAATCCACGCCGCCGGAAAGGAAGGCGCCCAGCGGCACGTCGGCCATCATCTGCCGGCCCACCGCATCGCCCAGCAGCGCCTCCAGCGCGTCCACCGCTTCCTCGGCGCTGCCCTGGAAGCGCTGTTGGCGGCCGCGCGCGAGGGCGTCGCTGGCCCGCCAGTACGCCTCCGACTCGGGCAGTCGGCCAGCGAGCAGGTCGGCGTGGCGCAGCCGCAGCCAGTGACCCGGCCGCAGCTTGGCCACGCCTTCGTGGATCGAGTACGGCGCCGGCACGCTGCCGCGGCGCAGGAACAGGGCCACCGCATCCCGGTCCGGCGGCCCGAGGAAACCCGGCACCGCGTCGAGCGCCTTGAGTTCCGAGGCGAACAGCAGCCGGCCCTCGCGCAGGCCGTAGTACAGGGGCTTCTCGCCCAGGCGGTCGCGCGCGAGCCACAGTTCGCGCTCGCGCCGGTCCCACAGGGCTACCGCGAACATGCCGATGCAACGCTGCAAGGCGCCTTCCAGGCCCCATCGCTCGATCGCCGCCAGCAGGGTCTCGGTGTCGGAGTGCCCGCGCCACGCCGGCGCCGCGCCCTCGCGGCCGAGCGCATTGCGCAGGTCGGCGTGGTTGTAGATCTCGCCGTTGTAGGCCACTACGTAGCGTCCGCTGGCCGACAGCATCGGTTGGTGGCCCTGCGGGCTCAGGTCCACGATCGCCAGCCGGGCGTGGCCCAAGCCGAAGCCACTGTCCGGATCGAACCAGAGGCCGTCGCTGTCGGGTCCGCGGTGGTGGAGCGCAGCCGTCATCGCGCGCAGCTGCCGATGCAGCTCCCCGGGATCACGCAGCGTCCAGCCGCCGGTCAGTCCACACATCGTCCTGGTCCCATCGCCGCATCCGTGCGGCCGCATCCTGCCAACCTGCATCCTCGCTTCCGCCGCCGCAAATTGACAGCCGCGGCGGCGGGCGCGTTCACCAGCGCTTCAAGTCGCCGCTTCCGCGTCCACCCGGTGGTAGGCGCGGTACCAGTCGACGAAGCGCGAGACCCCCTCTTCCACCGACACCTTCGGCCGGTAGTCCACGGCCGCGATCAGCTCGGAGACGTCGGCCTCGGTGTCCGGCACGTCGCCGGCCTGGAGGGGCAGCATTTCCATCCGCGCCTTGCGGCCCAGGCACTGCTCGAGCACCTCGATGTAGCGCAGCAACTCGACGGGCTGCTCGTTGCCGATGTTGTAGATCCGGTACGGTGCGGTGCTGGTGGCCGGGTCGGGCGCGGCGCCGTTCCACTGCGGGTGGGGCGTGGCCACGCGATCGAGCGTGCGGATGACGCCCTCGACGATGTCGTCCACGTAGGTGAAGCTGCGCTTGTGGCGGCCGTGGTTGAAGACCTTGATCGGCTCGCCGGCCAGGATGGCCCTGGTGAACAGGAACAGGGCCATGTCCGGCCGGCCCCAGGGCCCGTACACGGTGAAGAAGCGCA
>CBININ010000028.1:0-14231 GCA_966250755.1 uncultured Gammaproteobacteria bacterium
GACGGCCTGCTGGATTGCCCGCACTACACGCGTTCGGAGTCGCTCGGGACCGGCGGCGTGCCGCCGGTGCTGCTTTCTGGGGACCATGCGGCCATCCGCCGCTGGCGCCGCCAGCAGAGCCTGGGACGGACCTGGCTGCGGCGCCCGGACCTGCTGGCGGGCCGCGACCTGGGGCCCGAGGACCGGCGCCTGCTGGCGGAATTCCAGGCCGCCTGGGCCGGCTCTGCGAGCGATCCCGAAAACCCCTAGCCAATCAGTGGCTTCCCCGGCTACAATGCCGGGCTCACATCTCGCTTCGCGGAAGCGTCCGCAAGCCCTCCACGATTCCCCGCGGGGAACCACAACGGTGCAACCATGAACAAGCTCCTGCAGCAATTCGAAGCCGAACAGACCTCCCGCCAGCTGCCGGACTTCGGCCCGGGCGACACCGTGGTGGTGAACGTGAAGGTCAAGGAAGGCAACCGCGAGCGCGTCCAGGCCTACGAAGGCGTGGTCATCGCGATCAAGAACGCCGGCATCAACTCGGCCTTCACGGTGCGCAAGATTTCGCATGGTTTCGGCGTGGAGCGCGTGTTCCAGACCCATAGCGCGATCATCGACTCGGTCTCGGTGAAGCGCCGCGGCGCCGTCCGCGCCGGCAAGCTCTACTACCTGCGCGAGCTGCAGGGCAAGAAGGCCCGCATCAAGGAAGACCTGTCGGCGCGCGCTTCCGCCGAGTAAGGCCGAACGCAAGCTGACCTGCCGACGGCCGCGAAAGCGGCCGTCGTCGTTTCCGGGTGCATCGTTGGCGACCAGATGAGCCAGACCGTTGAATCCACGCCCGCCGTCCGCCTCGACCTGTGGTTGTGGGCGGCTCGCTTCTTCAAGACCCGCAGCCTCGCCAAGCAGGCGATCGAGGCCGGCCGCGTCGAGGTGGGCGGGCAGGCGGTGAAGCCCTCGCGCGGCGTCAAGGTCGGCGAGAAGCTGTCGGTGCGCCGCGGCGACGAGCGCTTCGAGGTCGAGGTGCTCGGCCTGAGCGACAAGCGCGGCTCCGCGCCGGTGGCGCAGGCGCTGTACGTCGAATCGCCCGAGTCCGTGGCCGCCCGCGCGGCGGAACGCGAGAAGAAGCGGCTCGAAGCCACCGGCTACCGTGCGCCGCTCACCAAGCCCGACAAGCGCGCCCGGCGGCTGATCCAGGCGCTCGGCGACCTCGACGCCAGCTGATCAGTCCAGCAGGCCCTTGCGCACCGCGTAGCGCACCAGTTCGGCGGTGTTGCGCACGCCGAGCTTGTCGAGGATGTTGGCGCGGTGGTTCTCGGCGGTCTTCACGCTGATGTCGAGCCTGCGCGCGATTTCCTTGCTGGTCGCGCCTTCGACCACCAGGTGGAAGATCTCGCGCTCGCGCGTGGTCAGCCGCCCGTAGGGATCGCCCGGGTCGGCCTGGGGCTGCGAGATTGCCTCGGCCAGCACCCGCGCGGCATTGGCGCCGAAATGGCGCTTGCCCGCGTGCACGTCGCGCACCGCCTGGATCAGGTCGCTGACCGCGCTGTCCTTGAGCAGGTAGCCGGCGGCGCCGGCGCGCACCACGTGCAGCACGTATTCGTCCTCCTCGTGCATGGTCAGCACGAGGGTGCGCGTGCCCGGCAACTCGGCGTGCAGGCGGCGCACCACCTCGATGCCGTTGAGGCGCGGCATCGAGATGTCCACGATGGCGACATCCGGCCGCAGCCGCAGCGCTTGCGCGACCGCTTCGAGCCCGTCGGCGGCCTCGCCGACGACCTCGCACAGGCCGCTGGCGGCCAGCACCGAAACCAGGCTCTGTCGCACCATCGTGTGGTCGTCGGCGACCAGCACGCGGATCATGCCGCGGGGCCTTCGGCGACGATGGGCAGCGAGGCGCGCAGCAGCGTGCCCTGCGCGCCGGATTCCACCTGCAACTGGCCGCCGTAGAGTCGCAGGCGTTCGCGCATGCCCGCCAGTCCACCGGCCTCGCCGCGACGGGCGCGCTGCTCGGCGGCGCCGACGTCGAAGCCCTTGCCGTCGTCCCACACCGTCAGCACGGCCAGGTCGGCGCGGCGGGCCAGGCGCAACAGGGCCTGCGAGGCGCCGGCGTGCTTGTGCAGGTTCGACAGGGCTTCCTGGGCCACGCGGAACATCACCGTCTGCGCCTCGGCATCGAGCACGGGCGCCTCGTCGAGCTGCAGTTCGATGTGCAATCCGTCCTTGCCTTCGAGGCTGCGCGCGAGCCATTGCAGCGCCGCCGCCAGCCCGAGGTCGTCGAGCACCTGCGGCCGCAACAGGCGCGACAGCTGCCGGGTGTCCTCCAGCGCCTGCACGCACAGTGCGATGCAGTCGGCGATGCGGTCGTGCCCGAGCCCCGGCGTGGCCGGCTGCAGCAGCGCCAGCTGGTGCTTGAGCGCGGCCAGGTTCTGGCCGACGCCGTCGTGCAGTTCGCGGGCGATGCGGCGGCGTTCGTCCTCCTGCACGCGCATCACCGAGCGCGCGAGGCGGCGGAATTCGGCGTCGTTGCGCTCCAGCCGCGCCAGCAGTTCCCGGTAGCGGGCGCGCAGGGCATCGAGGCTGTCGTCGGCGCGGTCAATGGGCATCGGCCAGACTCGTTTCGGCGGCGGGGAAGGACTTGCGCATCGGTTCGGGCAAGGCGGCCAGCATCCGCTCGCGCGCAGCCGTGGCCTGTCCGCGCGCACGCGCCGCGGCGGACGCGTCCGTGGCCTCGAGCGCACGTGCGCCGAGCGAATGCAGGTCGGCGGCCTGCACGGCCGCCTCGTGCCCCTGCAGGAGAGTGCGCGCCTGCGCGTAGCGCGCCGCGGCGCCGGCCGCGTCGCCGCGCGCCAGCCCCTGCCGCATCGACGCGCGCAGCCAGTCGAGCCGGACGCCGAAATGTCCGAGCTCTCGGGTCGCTTCTTCCAGGGGCTCGCCTGGATCGGTGGCGATCGCCACGCGCAGCTTCATCGCGTTCATGCCGGACGCGTCCGCGGCCTGTCGTGCCAGTGCCAGGGCGGCGGCCTCGGCGGTGCGGTCGCCCGCCTGGCGGGCGAAGCGCGCGCGCAGGAGCGCCGCCGCCGCGCGCTGCTCGTTGCCCAGATCGTCACCCAGCTGCGCCAGCGCCTGTTTCGCGGCGGCGGTCGCGCCCGCGTCGGCCAGCACGCGGGCGCGCAGCAAGGCCACGTCCACCAGCCCGCGGCGGTCCTTGCGCGAGGCGAACAATGACTGCGCGCCGTCCAGCGTGGCGAGCGCGTCGCCGAGCCGCCCCTGCGCGTGCGCCAGTTCGGCAAG
Organism: uncultured Gammaproteobacteria bacterium; assembly: GCA_966250755.1. GTDB lineage: Bacteria > Pseudomonadota > Gammaproteobacteria > Xanthomonadales > Xanthomonadaceae > Arenimonas. The sequence continues at coordinate 3,274 of CBININ010000028.1, forward strand.
GTAATAGCGGCTCACCGCGGCCTCCTCGACCATCTGCTGGCGCTCGGCCACCGCCAGCGACGCGTCGAGCAGTTCCCGGGCCGCGTCCCAACGGCCGCGCGCCAGTTCCAGCATGCCGAGGTTCTGGCGCGTGCGCACGATGCCGTCGGTGTCCTGCATCCGGGTGAAGGCATCCAGCGACTGCCGCCAGAACGCATTCGCGCTGTCGTAGTCGCCGAGCGCGTAGCGGGCGAAGCCGAGGTTGTCGAGGCTCTCGGCCACGCCGAACTCGTCGCCGCCGTCCTCGCGCGCGCGCAGCACGCGGCGGAACGCCGCCTCGGCGCTGGCATGGTCGCCGCGCTCCTCCGCCAGCAGGCCGAGTTCGTTGTCCACCGCCACTTCGCCCTCGACGTCGCCCAGCGCGGCGAACAACGCGCGCGCCTCGTCCAGCTGCGCTTGCGCCTGGTCGAAGCGGCCCTGCACCAGCGACTGCTGGGCGAGGTTGCGCAAGGTGCTGGCCACGCCGCGGCGGTCGCCGAGCGCGCGCCGCAGCGCGACGGCCTTGCCGAACTGTTCGGCGGCATCGTCGGCCTGGCCCAGGCGTGCGTAGGCCACGCCCATCGCGTTGACGGTCTCGGCCTCGCCGAAGGCATTGCGGCCGCGCTTGTACAGCACCAGCGCCCGCACCAGGTGTTCCTCGACGGCTTCGCGCAGGTCGCCGCGCAGGATCGAGAACTTGCCGAGCAGGTACCAGGCGCGGGGATCGTTGCCGTCGCGCGCGAGCAGGTCGCGCAGGCCCGCGACCGCGGGCGTGAGCTGGTTGGACTGGCCCTGCAGCTGGGCCAGGCGCAGGCGGGCGTCGAGGTCGTCGGGTTGCTGCCGCAGGCGGGCCTGCCACGCGTCCATGGCCGCGGCGACGTCCTCGCCGGCAAGGGCGGCGGCGCCCAGCAACTCGGCGTGCAGGCGCGGCGGCGCCGGCAGGCGGGCGCCGCGGGCGGCGGCCTGGGCGGCCAGGGCGGCTTGCCCCGATTGCGTGGCCGAAAGCGACAGCGCCAGCCAGGCAGGCGCGAACTCGGGCGACGCCGCGGCGGCGTGCTGCGCACGCAGCGTCGCCTGCTCCATCCGGCCCGCGCGACGCAGGGCCAGCGCCTCGCCATGGGCGCGCAGGCTGGCGAAATCCTTGGGCCAGGCGCCGGGCAGCGAGTCCGCCGGCTCGCCCAGCGCCTGCGCAAGCGCGCGATCGAAGGCACGCGCAACCTGCAGCAGGTCGGAGCCGTCGGCGGCGATCCCTTTTGGCGCCGCGCCGGCGCGCTCAACGGTCGCCGACAGCCGGTAGCCGCCGGCCGCGCGCGACGCGCGCGGTCGCACCAGCACGGTGCCGCGTGCCTCAGCGCGCAACGCGGCCGCGTCGAGTCGCGACGCATCGGCGTCCGGCAGCCCGAGTTGCGAAAGCGCTTGCGAAATGCGTTCGCTGTCGGCGACCGCGCGGCGGCTGCTGCGCTGCCATTGCAGGATGTCGCCGACTGCCCGCAAGGGCGCCGAAAGTTGCGCATCCCCGGTGGCATTGGCGATGGGCAGCATCAGCAGCCGATCGGGTAGCGCGGTCGTCGCCACCGGCGTCGTCGACCGCGGCCAACCCATCCACAAGGCGAGCGCCGCAGCCACCAGCAGCACGGCGGCGGCGCCCGGCGCGATCAGGCGGCGCCAGTCGCGCGGCACGTGTTCGCGGTCCATGGCGGCGATCACCGCCTCCGCCGACGGCAGGCGATGCGAGGGTTGCGGGCGCAGCAGCCGGTCGAGCAGGCGTTCGACCCAGGCCGGTACGTCGGGGCGGATCCGGCGGATCGGGGGCGGCGGCCCCACCAGCCGCTGGCTCAGCGATTCGGAGGCGGTGCCGTCGGAATACGCCGGCTTGCCCGCCAGCATCTCGTAGAGCAGCAGGCCGAGCGCATACAGGTCGCTGCGGCCGTCGAGTGGTTCGGCGCGCGCCTGCTCGGGCGAGAGATAGTCGGGCGTGCCGACCACCGCGCCGGTCTGGGTCATGCCGCGGGTGCCGAGTGAGCGGGCGATGCCGAAGTCACTGACGTAAGCCTGGCCGCCTGCGTCGAGCAGCACGTTCGATGGCTTGAGGTCTCGATGGACGATGCCGCGCTGGTGCGCCGCCTGCAGGCCCAGCGCGACTTGCCGGGCGATCGCCAGCGCCTCGTCCACGGGCAATGCACCGCGCACGTCGAGGCGCCGGTCCAGCGGCTCCCCGTCCACCAGGTCCATGCTGATCAGCCAGCGGCCCTCGTGCTGGCCGATGTCGTGGATGCGCACCACGTGCGGGCTCGAGACCTGGCGGGCGAGCAGCAGCTCCTGGCGGAAACGCTCGAAGGCGCCCGGACGGTCGGCCAGCTCGCTGCGCAGCAGTTTCACCGCCACCGGCACGCCGAGTGCCTCGTCGCGGGCACGGTAGACCACACCCATGCCGCCCACGCCGAGTACGCCTTCGATGCGGAAGCGTCCGGAGACGAGGCTGCCGGTGGCGAGGTCGGCAGGCAGGATGCCGGTGGCCGTCGCGTCCGGCGCCGGCGGCGTGGGCGGCAGCTCGGGATCGCCCGGCGTGTTCATGCGGCCGCGAGGCCCTGCGCACGCAGTACATCGGGCCAGGCGGTGCGACCCGGGGCGAGCCGCGCGAGCTCGTCAAGCCCGCGATGCGCCGCGATCCACAACGCCGCGCGTTCGCCGAAGGCCAGCAGCATTTCCAGGTCCATGTCGGTGATGACGCAACCCGGGCGTGAACTATCGGCGTACACCAGCGCGACGGTATCGTCGCCGACGCGCAGCGGCAGGCAGAGCAGCGTGCGCAGCCCGTTGCGGACCACCGAATCGCGTCCAGCCCAGGCCGGGTCGCCACTGGCGTCGTTGACGACGAGCGGCCGGGCGTCGCGCAGGGCCTGCTGCACCGCGCCGATGCTGCCGCCGAAGGCGCCCGACACCAGCAGGGAGGGGGACAGGCCCTGGCTGGCCGCCACCCGCAAGTCGCCGCCTTCCTGCAGCAGCAGGAATCCGCGCTCGCATTCGGCCAGTTCGAGCGTGGCTCGCAAGGTCTCCTGCAGCATCCCGGGCAGGGCGGTCTGGCGCTGCAGCGATTCGGCCATGAAGCGCGAGGTGGCCCGCTTCTCGATCCCGCGCACTTCGGCCTGGTCGGCGGCGGCATCGCTCAAGGCCAGCCATTCGCAGGCGATGTCGCCGAGGCGGAACCAGCCGTGGTCGTCGAGCCGGGTGGATGCCACGCGCAGGCCGTCGCGGTGCACGCCGTTCTTGCTGCCGGCGTCTTCCAGGATCCAGTCGCCGTCGTGGTACAGGCGCGCGTGCAGCCGCGACACCGACGGATGGTCGATGCGCAGGCTGCACTCGGCGCCGCGGCCCAGGGTCAGCGGCGCATGCGTGCGCAGCACCCAGCGGGCGGCGGCGTCAGGCAGGAACGCGGTCAGGCAAGCGGGCATCGGCCAGAGTGTAGACCCCGGCCGGGCGACGGCGACAGGTGCGGATGTCCCGGGTTCGTGCGAGCTTCGTTCAGCTACCCAGGTCGCGCAGCACGCCGATGCTGTAGCCGAGCGTGCTGGCGCCCGAGAGCAGTTCACCGGCGAGGTTGCGCACGTCGCGGGTGGCGCGCCAGGTGTCGGGGATGGCGACGCCGGCACGCGCCGAGGCGCGGGCGACGAAGCTGTCCAGCGCCACCGCGGCGTCGTCGAAGCGGTTGTCGGCGACCGCGGCCTCGCAGGCGTCCAGGTCCGCGCGCAGCGGCGCGGCTTCGGACGCCGACACGGCGTCGAGGCTGGCGCGGAGCGCGGCGAGCTTCTCGGCGATCACCGTGCGGGTCGGGCGCAGGTCGGCCACCACCACGAACTGCGACCAGCCCGGCGAGGTGCCGCGGGTGCGCACGCTGCCCGGCTTCACCGACTCGGTGATGTCACGGAAGCTGCCACCCAATTGCGCCTTGAACAGGCGCAGCGGCGAGGCCGCGGTGTAGGGCAGGGCATGGGTGTGCAGTTCGATGTGCACGAGGCGCCGCTGCACCAGCCCGCCGAGCTTGGGCGGTTCGACCGTGATCATCAGCGGAAGCGCGGACGGAATCGCGGTCAACGACCCGGCCGGGAATCGCGCCAGCAAGGTCGGGTCCGACAGCGACACCAGCTGCGCGCTGACGCCGAGCGCGGCCGGCGTTAGGCCGCTGGCGTCGTCGAAGTCGAGGGTCAGGTCGGCCAGCGGCGCCGACGGATCGCCGATCCGCACCGTCGCGACCTTGCCGGACACGTCGACCGCGACGGGCAGGGACTGCGCCGCGGCGGGCGCGGAAGCAGCCAGGGCGACAGCGGCCAACAGGGACAGGAACAAGCCGCGCACGATCGTGGACATCTCGTTCTCCGGGGAGTGGGCTGCCGCAGCGCGCGGGCAGCGGCGCCAGTGTGCGGCAGCCCATTTAACCGGAACCTGAAGCGGCGGCGCCATGGGGGTTTTCCCCTGCCTGGGGTGGGGGCTCCTCCCCATGGGCAGGGCCCCGTGGCGGCGGGACGCTGTGGCCACCCGGTCCCACGACCGCCACCGCCCGACGTCCATCCCTGGAGCCCCCCGTGATCACGCCCCCCCGGAACCGTCCCACCCGCACCCTCAAGCTGTCGGCCCTGGCGGCCGGCCTGTTGTTTTCCGGCATCAGCCTGGCCGACGCGCAGATCAGCGCCGACCTGGCGAAGAAGCTGGCCTCCGCCCTGCCGGGCGAGGAACTCACCGTGGTCGTGAGCTACGGCCATTCCGGCCCGGCCACCGCCGCCGACCTGGCCGCCCTCAGGTCGCTGGGCCTGGACCGCGGCGTGGTGATGCGCTCGTTGCCGATCGTCGGCGCGGTCGGCACCGCGGCCGAGGTGAAGGCATTGGCCAAGCAGCCCGGTGTCGTGTCGATCATCCCGAACCGCCAGCTGCAGTACTTCAACCTCGAGTCGCGGCAGATCTCCGGCGCCAAGCGCGTCACCGACAACCCCGGCGACTTCGGCCGCGCCGTGCCCTACAGCGGCAAGGGCGTCACCGTGGTGGTCAACGACTCCGGCATCGACGGCACCCACATGGACCTGCAGTACGGCACGCATGTCGTGCAGAACGTGCAGGGCATCACCAACCTGGCGGCGTACGACACGCTGCTGCCGATCACCTACACCGAGGGCGTGCCCAACACCGACTGGGGTTCGGGCCACGGCACCCACTGCGCCGGCATCGTCGGCGGCACCGGTGCGCGGTCCAACGGGCTGTACCGCGGCGTCGCGCCCGGCGCCGACCTGGTGGGCTATGGCTCTGGCGCCGTGCTGCTGATCCTGGACGCGGTCGGCGGCATCGACTACGCGGTGACCAACCAGAACAGCTTCCGCAGCCCGGTGCGGGTGATCAGCAATTCCTGGGGCAGCTCGGGCACCTTCGACCCGCTCGACCCGGTGAGCATCGCCACCTACGAGGCCTACAAGAAAGGCATCGTCAGCGTGTTCGCGGCCGGCAACGACGGCCCGGGCGAGGACACCCACAACCCGTACGCGCAGGCGCCGTGGGTGATCTCGGTGGCCGCGGGCGAGAAGAACGGCCGCCTCACCGACTTCAGCTCGCGCGGCAAGCGCTTCGAGTCCGGCAGCTTCACCATGCCCGACGGCAAGGCCTGGACCTATTACAACGAGCCGACCATCACCGCCACCGGCGTGGACGTGGTCTCGACCCGCGACACCACGGGCACCCTGCCGGCGCTGGAGGCCGAGAACGACGCCAACACGCTCGACCCCGCCTACCTGCCGTTCTACACCCACATGAGCGGCACCTCGATGGCCACGCCGCACGTGGCCGGCATCCTGGCGCTGATGTTCGAGGCCAACCCCAACCTGACGCCCGCGCAGGCCAAGGACATCCTCGAGAAGACCGCGACCAACATGACCGCGCGCGACACCTGGGAAGTCGGCGCCGGCCACGTCAACGCCTACGACGCCGTCGCGATGGCCCAGGGCATCCGCACCGACTACGGCGCGACGGTCAACTCGCTGCGCACCTTCAACAGCAATGCGACGGTGAAGCCCGGTAGCAGCTTCGACTTCAGCGTGTTCTTCCAGCCGGTCGGCGCGACCGAGGAGAAGAGCTTCGAGGTCGGGCCGGACACGGCCTGGGTGACCGCGCGCGCCACCGTCGACACCAACACCGTCGCGATCGTGCTGATCGCGCCGGACGGCACCCGCTACGGCTCGGCCATCGCGTTGCCGGAGCTGGGCAGCACCGTCGTCGCCAGTGCCCCCGGCATGCCCGGCACCTGGAAGATCACGGTGCGCGGCATCGGCTCGGTGTCCGGCAATTCGCTCGATCCGGCCGGGGTCACCAATGGCTACGCGGCCCCGGGCTACGTGGACGGCAAGATCACCCTGCTGCAGTCCGGCGGCTACCTGGGCCTGGACGACATCGCCGGCCATCCGGCCAAGGGTGCGATCGAGTTCGCCGTCAGCCGCCGCCTGGTGGATGGCTACTCCGACAAGAAGTTCCGTCCCGACCAGCTGCTCAAGCGCGGCGAGATGGCGCAGTACCTGGTGATGGGCGTCAGCACGCGCCAGCAGCTGCCGCTCGACAAGCAGCCCAGCTTCAGCGACCTGGCGACCACCAGCGCGTCGTATCCGTTTGCCGAGTCGGCGGTCACCCGCGGCGCGCCCTTGCGCAACCTCGACCAGACCCATGCGGGCCTGATGGGCCTGGTCGGCGGCAAGTTCCTGCCGAATGACTCGGTCAATCGCCTCCAGCTGGCCTACGCCCTGGTGCAGGCGCTCGGCCTGCAGAACGAGGCGCTGGCCTTCAACGGTACGCTGTCGGTGAGCGTGGATGGCAAGCGCATCCCGATCGACGACGCGGCCACCATCCCGGCCAACCTGCGCGGTTACGTGCAGGGCGCGCTGGACGCCGGCCTGATCAATGCCCGCTTCACCGTCACCCAGGGGCCGTTCGACCTGCAGCCCACGCTGCATGCGTACTTCGATCCGACCAAGGGCGTCACCCGCGCGGCCTACGCCGTGTCGGTGGGCCGCTACGCCGGCATGTATTGAGTCCCGCTCAAGTTGCCCTCCAGCGTGGAAGGCGCGGCCCGGGAAACCGGGCCGCTTTTTTTTGCTCAGCGCAACTGCCGCAGGCGGTAGAGTGCCTCGAGCGCCTGCTTGGGCGTGAGTTCGTCGGGGTCGATGGCCTCGATCGCCTCCGCCAGCGCCGAGCGCGGCGCCGCGAACAGGCCCATCTGCTGGGGCGCGTCCAGCGCCGGCGGATCCAGCGCGGGCACCGGGTTCGCGCCGCGCGCCTCCAGTTCGGCCAGGGTTCGGCGCGCCTGCGCCACCACCGTGCGCGGCAGGCCGGCGAGCGCGGCGACCTGCAGGCCGAAGCTGCGGTTGGCGGGGCCGTCCTTCACCGCATGCATGAACACCAGCTCGTCGCCGTGTTCGATCGCATCCAGGTGCACGTTGGCGATGCCGCTGCCGGGTTCGGCCAGCGCGGTCAGCTCGAAGTAGTGCGTGGCGAACAAGGTCCAGGCCTTGTTGGTCGCCGCGAGGTGGCGCGCGCAGGCCTCGGCCAGCGCCAGGCCGTCGTAGGTCGAGGTGCCGCGGCCGATCTCGTCCATCAGCACCAGCGATCTCGCGGTCGCGTGGTGGAGGATGTAGCTGGTCTCCGCCATCTCGACCATGAAGGTCGACTGGCCGCGCGCCAGGTCGTCGCCGGCGCCGATGCGCGTGAGTATCCGGTCGATGGGACCAATACGTGCGCGGCTGGCCGGCACGAAGCTGCCGATGTGGGCGAGCAGGACGATCAGCGCGTTCTGCCGCATGTAGGTGGACTTGCCGCCCATGTTGGGGCCGGTGATCACCAGCATCCGCCGGGATTCGTCCAGCACCAGGTCGTTGGGCTCGAAGGGCTGCTCGCGCACCGCCTCGACCACCGGGTGGCGGCCGCGTTCGATGTGCAGGCAGGGCTCGTCGCTGAGTTCGGGGCGGGTCCAGTCCAGCGCGCGTGCGCGTTCGGCGAAGCCGCAGAGCACGTCGAGCTCGGCCAGGGCGGCGGCGCAGCGCTTGAGCGGTTCGATGCGCTCGCCCAGCGCGTCGAGCAGCTGCTCGTACAGCAGGCGCTCGCGGGCGAGCGAACGTTCGCGTGCCGACAGCACCTTGTCCTCGAAGGCCTTCAGTTCCTCGGTGATGTAGCGCTCGGCGCCGGTGAGGGTCTGCCGCCGGGTGTAGTGCGCGGGTGCGCGCTCGCTCTGGCCCTTGCTGATCTCCAGGTAATAACCGTGGACGCGGTTGTAGCCGACCTTCAGCGTCGGGATGCCGGTGGCGGCGCGCTCGCGTGCCTCCAGGTCGACCAGGAAGCCGTCGGCGTTCTCCGACAGCTGGCGCAGCTCGTCGAGCTCAGCGTCGAAGCCGAGCGCGATGACGCCGCCGTCGCGCGCCAGCACCGGTGGCGACGCGACCAGGGCGCGACCCAGGAGGCCGGCGCTATCGGCGTGCTCGCCCATCTCGCGCGAGAGCGCCGATAGCCGAGGCGAATCCAGCGGCGCCAGCCGTGAGCGCAGGGCAGGCAGGGCGGCGAGGCCGTCGCGCAGGGTGGACAGGTCGCGCGGCCGCGCCGAACGCAGCGCGACGCGGCTCAGGATGCGCTCGAGGTCGCCGATGCCGCGGAAGGCCTCGCGCAGCCCCTCGTCGGCGGCCGCATCCAGCAGTGCCTGCACCGCCTGCTGGCGCTCGCCGAGCACGCGGCGGTCGCGCAGCGGTCGATGCAGCCAGCGCCGCAACAGCCGCCCGCCCATCGGGCTGGCGGTGGAGTCGAGCACGCCCAGCAGCGTGTGCTGCAGCTTGCCGTCGGCGCGGGAATCGAGTTCGAGGTGGCGGCGGGTGGCGGCGTTCATCGCGATCGCCTCGTCGGCCGGTTCCACCACGATCGAGGACAGGTGCGGGAGTCGCTGCTTCTGCGTCTCCTCGACGTAACCGAGCAGCGCGCCCGCGGCGGCGGTCGCCAGTGCGAGATCCTCCAGGCCGAAGCCCGACAGGTCCTGCACGCGGAAGAAGCGCAGCAACTGGCGCCGGCAGCTGTCGCCGTCGAAGTACCAGGGCGCGCGCCGGCGCAGGCCCTGGAGGGACAGGACGCCGGCAGGCCAGCCGTCCTCGTCGGCAACCAGCACCTCGGCGGGCGCCAGGCGCGCGAGTTCGGCCGCCAGCGCGTCCTCGCCGACGACTTCGGACACCAGGAAGCGCCCGGCCGCGAGGTCGGCCCAGGCCAGGCCGTAGGTCGCCGCATCGCCGCGACGGCCACGCGCGATGGCCAGCAGCAGGGTCTCGCGACGTTCCTCCAGCAGCGCTTCGTCGGTCACCGTGCCCGGCGTCACCACCCGCACGACCTTGCGTTCCACCAGACCCTTGCTGGTCGCCGGGTCGCCGATCTGCTCGCAGATCGCCACCGACTCGCCAAGCGCCACCAGCCGCGCCAGGTAGCCCTCGACCGCGTGCACCGGCACGCCCGCCATCGCGATGGCTTGCCCGCCGGATTGCCCGCGCTGGGTCAGGGTGATGTCGAGCAGCCGCGCCGCCTTGCGCGCGTCATCGAAGAACAACTCGTAGAAGTCGCCCATCCGGAAGAACAGCAGGATGTCCGGATGCTCCGCCTTGGCGGCGAAGAACTGGCGCATGAAGGGAGTGTGCTGCGGCGCGGACGCGTCCGCCGGGGGCGACGACATGGCGTGGATTGTAAACCGCGGGATGGCGCCCCGGGCCGGGGCTCAGTCGCACTCCGCGCCGTCGCCGCGCGGGCGGCATTGCGCCGGGAAGCCGTGGGCCTTCCAGTAGTCGAGGATGCCGGAACTCCGAAGGTAGGCTTCGAAGGCGGGATCGCGACGGATCCGCACCAGGTCGCGGGTCCACATCAGCAGGTCCCAGCTCGAATAGGCGCGGCGTCGCGTCGTCGCCAGGCCCTCGACCAGCAGCGCCGGCGGGTATTCGGGGTCGAACACGCGCAGGAAGTTCATCAGCCCGGTGCTGCGTTCGGACGCCTCGAAGACCTTGCGCGCCTCTGGCCAGCGAGATGGATCGCGCAGGGCCGCGACGGCGGCGATGTAGGAAGGTTGGAAGGCGTAGACGTAGGAATCGCCGCGCGAGTTGTTCTGGTCCATGGTCGCGGCCAGGGCCTGCGCGCGGTCGAGGTCGCCACGCCAGATCGCGTTGAACAGCAGGCCGTAGGGGCCGTTGGTGCCCAACGTGGGGGGCAGCACCTTCGCGGCCTCCTCGTGCTTGCCCCGGGTGTCCAGGATGCGCCCCAGGCCGAAGCCCCAGTAGGGATTGAGCGGGTCGCTGCGCAGGCCCTCGCGCATCAGGGCCTCGGCCCGGTCCAGGTAGCCGAGGTTGGCCCACAGCATCGCGTACGAGAACTTCGGCCGCGACTCGTTCGGGCCATAGCGGTCGGCGTGTTCGAGCAGGCGGATGCAGTCCTCCCAGCGCGCGTCGCGATACGCGGCGGAGGCCTGGACGCGAAGCGCGTCGGGCAGGTTGGGGTTGGCTTTCAGCGCCAGCGCCGCCTCCTGTGCGGCTTCGGCGCGCAGCGCCTCGGCGAGCGGTGGGGTGAAGGCGGCGCGCGCATCCAGCGCGCTCGCCAGGCTGGCGCGCACCCGGGCGTCGTCCGGTCGCTCGCGCAGCAGCGCGCGCAATTCGAGCTCGACCGAGTCGATGGGCACGCGGCGGGTCGCGTCGGGCGCCACCAGCACCGAGCGGGCCGCGTAGAACCGACGCAGGAAATCCGCGTCGCCGCCGCGCGGCGCCTGCGCGACCAGGCCCAGTTGCAGGGTCAGCGCCTTGGCCACGGAGCCCGCGACCTCCTGTTGCAGGGCCAATACGTCGGCCGCCTCGCGATCGTAGTCCTGGGCCCAGATCGCGCTGCCGTCGCGGACATCGAGCAGACGCAGG
>CBININ010000029.1:0-13933 GCA_966250755.1 uncultured Gammaproteobacteria bacterium
GCGATCGTGGAGAAGCGCGAGATCCCGCAGTGGTTCCTCAAGATCACCGACTACGCGCAGCAGCTGCTCGACGGGCTGGACACGCTGCCGGGCTGGCCCGAGGCGGTCAAGACCATGCAGCGCAACTGGATCGGCCGCAGCGAGGGCCTGGAGATCGATTTCGCCGTGCCGGGCGAGGCGGCGCCGTTGCGCGTGTTCACCACGCGGCCGGACACGCTGATGGGCGTGACCTACCTTGCGGTCGCCGCCGAGCATCCGCTGGCGCAGAAGGCCGCTGAAGCCAACCCTGCGCTCGCCGCCTTCATCGACGAATGCCGCCACGGCGGCGTGTCGGAAGCCGAGATCGAGACGCAGGAGAAGAAGGGCCATCCCACCGGCGTCAGCGCCCTCCATCCCGTCACCGGCGAGCCGGTGCCGGTGTGGGTCGCCAACTTCGTGCTGATGGGCTACGGCACCGGCGCGGTGATGGCGGTGCCCGGGCATGACGAGCGTGACTTCGAGTTCGCGCACAAGTATTCGCTGCCCATCCGCCAGGTGGTCGCGATCCGCACGCCGCTGCCGCCGCACCTGGCGCCGGAGTTCGCCTACGACGCCTCGCAGTGGAAGGACTGGTATGGCGACAAGACCCGCTCCGACCTGATGTGCGTCAATTCCGGCGAGCTCGACGGCCTGGGGTATCGCGAGGCCTTCGACCGCATCGCCGCGCGCCTGCAGGCCGAGGGCAAGGGCGAGCGCCGCGTGAACTTCCGCCTGCGCGACTGGGGCGTGAGCCGCCAGCGCTACTGGGGTTGCCCGATCCCGGTGGTGTATTGCGCCAGATGCGATGCAGTGCCGGTGCCGGAGGACCAGCTGCCGGTGGTGTTGCCGGAGGACGTGGCCTTCACCGGCGTGCAGTCGCCGATCAAGGCCGATCCGGCGTGGCGCAAGACCACCTGCCCGCAATGCGGCGGGCCGGCCGAGCGCGAGACCGACACCTTCGACACCTTCATGGAGTCGAGCTGGTACTACGCCCGGTATACCTCGCCCGGGGCGAACGACCTGGTCGACGAGCGCGCGAACTACTGGCTGCCGGTCGACCAGTACATCGGCGGCATCGAGCACGCGATCATGCACCTGATGTACTTCCGCTTCTACCACAAGCTCATGCGCGACGCGGGCCTGGTGGCGAGCGACGAGCCGGCGACCAATCTCCTGTGCCAGGGCATGGTGATCGCCGACACCTTCTTCCGCGAAGCCGCGGGCGGCGGCAAGGACTGGTTCAACCCGGCCGATGTCGAGGTGCAGCGGGATGAAAAGGGCCGCACGATCGGCGCGACCTTGCGCGCCGACGGCCAGCCGGTGTCGATCGGCGGCACCGAGAAGATGGCCAAGTCCAAGAACAACGGCGTTGATCCGCAGACCATGGTGGACCGCTACGGCGCCGACACCGTGCGCCTGTTCTCGATGTTCGCCGCGCCGCCGGAGCAGTCGCTGGACTGGAACGAGTCGGGCGTGGAGGGCATGGCGCGCTTCCTGCGCCGGCTGTGGGCGCAGGCGCAGAAGCACGCGGCCATGCCGCGGCCCGGCGCGCTCGACCCGCAGGCGCTGTCGCCGGCCGGGCGCACGCTGCGCCGGCAACTGCACGAGGCCATCCAGAAGGTCGGCGACGACTATGGCCGCCGCCACACCTTCAACACCGCGATCGCCGCGGTAATGGAGTTGTTGAACGCCCTGTCGAAGTTCGACGAGGCCGGCGAGCCGGCCGCCGCGCTGCGCCAGGAAGCCTTCGAGGCGGTGGCGCTGCTGCTCAACCCGATCACGCCGCACACCTCGCACGCACTGTGGCAACTGCTGGGCCATCCGGAAACGACGCTCGAGGACCTGGCCTTCCCGCAGGCCGATCCGGCCGCGCTCACGCGCGACTCGGTGACGCTGGCGGTGCAGGTCAACGGCAAGCTGCGCGGCACGCTGGAGGTGGCGCCGGATGCCGCCCGCGAGCAGGTGGAGCAGCTCGCGCTGGCGGATGCGAACGTGCAGCGCTTCCTGGCCGGGATGACGGTGCGCAAGTTGATCGTGGTCCCCGGGAAGATCGTCAACATCGTCGCCGCCTGAGGCGGGGCCCGGCCTGCCGCGCCGCTCGCGCGGGCCCGTAGACCCACTGCGCGCCCGCGCGGGTGGGCGGGGTTCGCGTTACCATGGCGCCGGCGATCCTGCCCTGCGGAGTCCACCATGCGCCGTGCCCTGATGCTGTCCTCGTTCGTCCTGCTGGCGGCCTGCGGTTTCCACCCGCGCGCGCAGCTGGAGCTGTCGGCGAGCCTGGGCCCGGTGGCCGTGCAGACCGCCGACCCCTATAGCCCGCTCGGGCTGGAGCTGGCCACCGCGCTGGAACGCGCGGGCGTGGCCGCGGCGGTCGAAGGCCAGCCCTCCAGCTCGCTGCGCATCACCAGCGAGAACTGGCGCACCGCGCCGCTGTCGGTCGACCAGCTCGCCCGCGTGCGCGAGTACGTGACCCGCTACCGGGTGGAATTCGAGATGACCGACGCCGCCGGCGCCGTGGTCGTGCCGCGCCAGCCGATCGAGCTCTCGCGCGAGTACAGCTACGACATCAACGCGTCCGCGGGCAGCCCGGCCGAGCAGGAATTGATCCAGCGCGAGCTGCGGCGCGACATGCAGGCCGCGATCCTGCGCCGCCTCGACGTCGTGCTGCGCGCGAAAGGCTGATGGAACTGCGGGCGGATCGCTTCGAGCGCCAGCTCGCGGGCGAACCGCTGCGGCCGGCTTACCTGATCGCGGGGCCGGAGCCGCTGATCGTCCAGGAATGCGCCGATGCGGTCAGGGCGAAGGCGCGCGCGGAGGGCTATTCCGAGCGCCAGGTCTTCGAGGCCGGCCGCGATTTCGACTGGAACGAACTGGCGATGGGCTTCGCCGCGCTGAGCCTGTTCGCCAGCCGCCGGCTGTTCGACGTGCGCCTGCCCACCGGCAAGCCCGACAAGGACGGCAGCAAGGCGCTCACCGATTTCTGCGCGGATCCCGCGCCGGAGACCATCCTGCTGGTCACCGCGCAGGAATGGAGCCAGAAGCACGCCGGCAAGTGGAGCGAGGCGATCGCGCGCGTCGGCCACGTGGTGGTGGCCTGGCCGGTCAAGGCTGGCGAGCTCGACGACTGGCTCGACCGTCGCCTGCGCAGCCGCGGGCTGGCGGCCGAACCGGGCGCGCTGCGCCTGCTGGCCGAGCGGGTGGAAGGCAACCTGCTTGCCGCCGCGCAGGAAGTGGAAAAGCTCGCGCTGCTGGCGCCCGGCGCGCGGATCGATGCCGAGGCGATGCAGGCGCTGGTGGCCGATTCGGCGCGCTACGACGTTTTCCGCCTGGTCGAGTGCGCGCTCGCCGGCGACGCCACGCGCGCGGCGCGCATGCTGCATGCGCTGCGCGCGGAAGGCGAGCAGGTGCCCGGCCTGCTGCCGATCCTGGCGATGGAACTGGTCAAGCTGGCCGTACTGGGCCGCAGCGCCGGTGGCAACCTCATGCAGGCCATGCGCGATGCGCGCATCTGGGAAAGCAAGCAGGCCTTGTACCGGCGCGCGCTGGAAAAGCACCCGGCCTCGCGCTGGGAGCAGTTCGCCGCCGAGGCCGGTCGCATCGACCTGCTGGCCAAGGGGCGGGGCAGCGGCGATGCCTGGCTGGCGCTGGAGCGCCTGCTGCTGGCGATGGCTCAGCCGCGCGCGCGCAACCTGCTGGCCGGATGAAGCTCCGCGCCTGTTATGGCGGCACCTTCGACCCGGTGCACTTGGGCCACTTGGCGATCGCACGCACGGTGGCGGATGCCTTGCAGTCGACGGTGTGGATGATCCCGGCCGCGGATCCGCCGCACCGTGCGCCCCCCGGGGCGAGCGCCGAGCAGCGTGCGCTGATGCTCGACCTCGCCGTTGCCTGCGACGCGCGCCTGCGGGTGGACCGTCGCGAGCTGCACCGCGAGGGCCCCTCGTACACCGTGGAGACGCTGCGGGAGCTGCGCGCCGAGTGCGGTCCCGACATCGCCCTGGTCTGGGTGTTGGGCATCGACGCCCTGCGCCAGCTGGACACCTGGCACCATTGGCGCGAGCTGTTCGAGCACGCGCACCTGCTCGGGGTCGAGCGGCCCGGTGCCCCGGTCGGCGCCGACTGGCTACGGGACCAGGCGCCCGCCGTGGCCGCCGAACTCGAGCCGAGGCGTTGCCTGCCGGCCGAGCTAGGCGACGCGCCCGGCGGCCGTTTCGCCGAACTCGCCATCCGGCCGCTGCGCGCGGAATCGGCCACCGAGGTGCGGGCGCGGCTCGCCGGCGGCGGAGACTGGCAGGCGCTGGTGCCTCCGGCCGTCGCCCGCTTCATCCGCCAGCAAGGCCTGTACGGGCCGACGGCGGGGCGAGGCGTATAATCGTGCCGCGGCCGATGCCGCCTTACCGAGAGCCCGTGTTGACCACGAAAGCCCAGGTCATCAAGACCCAGATGCCCACCCCGGCGCCGACGCCGGAAGCCCTCCTCGAACAGGTCCGCGCCGGGCTCGAGGAGATGAAGGCCAAGGACGCGATCGAAATCGACGTTCGCGGCAAGACCAGCATCGCCGATTTCCTCGTCGTCGCTTCCGGCACGTCGACGCGCCACGTCAAGTCGATTGCCGACGAAGTGGTGCAGTTCGCCAAGAAGTGCGGCGTGATGCCGCTGGGCGTGGAAGGAGAGCGCGAGGCCGAATGGGTGCTGGTGGACCTTGGCGACGTGATCGTGCACGTGATGCTGCCGCGGGTGCGCGAGTTCTACGCGCTCGAGCGCCTGTGGACGGTCGGCGACCAGCCGCCCGGGACCGACCTCGAAGCCTGAGTGAGGGCGCAGCTCGTCGCCGTCGGCGAGCGCGCGCCCGAGTGGGTCGCGGCCGGCTTCGCCGAATACCAGAAGCGACTCTCGCACTGGTTGCCGCTCTCGCTGGTGGAAGTGGCGCCGGGCGTGCGCGGCAAGGGCCGCGACCCGCAGCGCGCGATCGCCGACGAGGGCGCACGCGTCTTGTCCGCGCTGCCGAAGCACGCGCACGTGGTCTGCCTCGACGGCCGCGGCAAGCCGCATTCCTCCGAACAGCTGGCGCAACGGCTGGAAGCCTGGCGCCAGGGCGGCCGCGACCTCGCCTTCGTCATCGGCGGGCCGGAAGGGCATGCGCCCGAGGTGCTGGCGGCGGCCGCGGAAACGTGGTCGCTCGGTCCGCTGACGCTGCCGCACATGCTGGTGCGCCTGGTGCTCGCCGAACAGCTCTATCGCGCCTGCAGCCTGCTGGCCAACCATCCCTACCATCGCGCCTGACGCGCGAGGCTGTCAGCGCCGGGCGTGGATGACCGCCTCGGGCGCGGGACGCCGGACCGGCACGCCGTGTTCGCAGTTGCCGAGTCGGCACAGCAGCGCTACCAGCCGCGGTTGTGCCTGCACCATCAGGTGGAAGACCACGTTCTGCTCGATCGAGCCGCGCACCGCGTCCGCGCCGGGTCCGACCGCCCACACGCCGACGTCGTCGCCGGCGTGGGTTTCCGAGCGCATCGGGAAGGCGGCGAGTTGCAGGAAATCGGGATGCTCGGTGTCCACCGCGGTGAGGTCCGGCCAGTCCTTCGCCCGGCGCACGTCCTTCGGCGTGTTCGGGAAGCGCTTCGCGCCCTCGGGCTGGGCGACCGTCGCGCCGGGATAGCCCGGGCCGTTGGCGTAGGAAAGCGCGGTGTAGGGCAGGCCAAGGGCATCGCGGGCCAGGTCGCCTTCCGGATGGTCCTCGGTGCTGCGGCCCACCACCTTGCCGAGGACGGGATTGCCGCGCCTGGGATAGCCCGCGAAGCTGAGCGTGTGCGAGTGATCGGCGGTGACCACGATCAGCGTGTCGTCGCCCGCCAGCGCCCGTGCGGCGCGCACGGCCTCGGCGAAGGCAAGGGTCTCGTCCAGGGCGCGGAAGGCGTTGCCGGCGTGGTGGGCGTGGTCGATGCGGCCGCCCTCGACCATCAGGAAGTAGCCCGATGGGTTGCGATCGAGCAGGCGGATCGCGGTGGAGGTCAGCTGCGCCAAACTCGGCTCGCCGGCGTCGTCGCGCCGGCGCTCGTGCTCGTACTGCATGTGGTCGGGTTCGAACAGGCCAAGCACGCGCGACGTGCGCGCCGGATCGAGCGCGGCGAGCTGCCCGGTGTTCCAGACCACGCGGCCGTCGGGATGCCGTTGCCGCCAGTCCTGCACCAGGTCGCGGCCGTCGGTTCGCCAGCCGCGCTGGTCGCGATATTCCGGATCGGCCTGGTTGGCTGGCAGGAAGGCCGCGCGTCCGCCGCCAAAGGCGACTTCGATGCCGTCACCGGCCGCGAACTCGGCAAACTGCCGCGCGATGTCGCGGCAGCCTTCCGCTCGCGCGGCGTCGCTGAGGTCGGTGTCGTTCTCCCAGTTGCGCTCGCTGCTGTGCGCGTAGGTGGCGCCCGGCGTCGCGTGGGTGAGGCGTGCGGTGGTGACGATGCCGGTGGACAGCCCCGCAGCCTCGGACAGCTCCAGCAAGGTCGCCAGTTCCATGCCGCGGGCCGCGGCGCAATCGCCGCGACGGGCCGACGGTCCGACCGCCGTGCGGCCGATGCCGGTCTTCACGCCCGTCACCAGCGCGGTCATCGTTCCCGCGGAATCGGGGACCTGGCTGTCGGTGTTGTAGGTGCGGCTGAGCGCGGTGTGCGGGAAGTGCTCGAAGGAAAGCGCGTGTTCTTCCCCCGGCTCGCCCTGTCGCTGGCCTTCGAGGATGCGGGCCGCGGCTACCGTCGTCAGGCTCATGCCGTCACCCAGGAACAGGATGACATTGCGCGCCGGGCGCGCCGCGCCCTGCCGCGCATGGGCCGCCAACGCACCCGCGCGGAACCAGGCATCCGCGTCCGCGTCCACGCGTGCCGGCGCGCCGGTGGCCACGGGCGCGGGGAGCGACGCGACCGGCAGGGTCGCGGTCGCGGCCGGAGGGGCAGGCGACGCGCTGGCGCAGGCCGCCAAGGTCGCGGCGAACAGGACGAGCGGGAAACGGGGCATGCGGCGAGGGAGGCGTTGGGGCGTCCATCATTGCCCAGCCGCGATGGCCGGCGCCACCTCGGCCAGCCGGTGCGGCAGGCGGAACTTCAGTTCCAGCGGTTATGCTTGGGGCATGTTGCACCTTGCCTCGAAATCCCCCCGCCGACGCGAGCTGCTGCGCCAGCTCGGCGTCGAACCCGGCCTGCTGGACGTGGATGTCCCGGAAGTCCGCGAAGCGTCGGAATCTCCCTTGGACTACGTCAACCGCGTCGCCCGCGAGAAGGCCGGCGCCGGCCTGCTGCAGGTGATGGCGGTTCCAGGCGCATTGGTGCTCGGCGCCGACACCGAGGTGGTGCTGGGCGACGCGGTCTACGGCAAGCCGGCCGGCCGCGCCGACGCGGCGCGGATGCTCGGCGAACTCTCCGGCCGCACCCACGAGGTCATCACCGCGGTCTGGGTGATGAGCGCCGCGCGCGAGGCGCATGCCGTGCAGCGCACCCTCGTGACGATGGCGGCGCTCGATGCCGCCGACATCGCCTGGTACCTCGACAGCGGCGAGTGGGAGGGCAAGGCCGGTGCCTACGGCATCCAGGGCCGCGCCGGCGCCTTCGTGGCGCGGATCGAAGGCAGCCATTCCAGCGTGATGGGCCTGCCGCTGCACGAGACCCATGCGCTGCTGCGCGGCTTCGGCCTGGACCACTGAGGACACCCGATGTCGGAAGAGATCCTCATCAACGTCACGCCGCGCGAGACCCGGGTCGCCGTGGTCGAGAACGGCATGCTGCAGGAACTGCACATCGAGCGCGCCTCGCGCCGCGGCGTGGTCGGCAACGTCTACAAGGGCCGGGTGCAACGGGTGATGCCGGGCATGCAGGCGGCCTTCGTCGAGATCGGGCTGGAACGCGCGGCCTTCCTGCATGCCTCCGACATCCTGCGCCTGCCGCTGGAACCGAGCGCGGGCGAGACTGACGATGCCCCCGCGCCGCCGCCGCCGACGCCGCCGATCGGCTCGCTGGTGCACGAGGGCCAGGAGATCGTGGTGCAGGTGGTCAAGGACCCGATCGGCAGCAAGGGCGCGCGGCTGACCACGCAGATCTCGATTCCCTCGCGCTACCTGGTGCTGCTGCCGTACTCGCGCGTCATCGGCGTGTCCGCGCGCATCGAGGACGAGGCCGAGCGCGCGCGGCTGAAGGCGATCATGGCCGGGCTGGTCAACGGCTCGGGCATGGGCTACATCGTGCGCACCAATGCCGAGGGCCAGAGCGACCAGGCCCTGGCCGAGGACGTGGCCTACCTGCAGCGCGCCTGGCAGGTGATCCGCGAGGCCAGCGCCGGCACGCCCGTGGGCAAGCCGGTTTACGACGACCTGTCGCTGCCGCTGCGCGCGCTGCGCGACCTGATGAGCACGGAAGTGGACAAGGTGCTGGTGGACTCGCGCGAGACCTTCGATCGCATGCAGGCCTTCGCCGCGCAGTTCATGCCCGAACTGGCGCACCGCGTCGAGCACTACGCCGGCGCGCGCCCGGTGTTCGACCTGTACGGCGTCGAGGACGAGATCCAGCGAGCCATGCTCAAGGAAGTGCCGCTCAAATCCGGCGGGCACCTGGTGGTCGACCAGACCGAGGCGATGACCACGGTGGACGTGAACACCGGGTCCTTCCTCGGGCAGCGCAACCTCGAGGAGACGGTCTACCGCACCAACCTGGAGGCGGCGCAGGCAGTGGCGCGCCAGCTGCGGCTTCGCAACCTCGGCGGCATCATCATCATCGACTTCATCGACATGACCGACGAGGAGCACAAGCGGCAGGTGCTCCGGACGCTGGAGAAAGGCCTGGCCCGCGACCACGCCAAGACCGCGGTGCACGACTTCTCGCCGTTGGGCCTGGTCGAGATGACCCGCAAGCGCACCACCGACAGCCTCGAGCGCCAGCTTTGCGAGCCCTGCCACGAATGCGGCGGCCGCGGCAGCATCAAGACCTGCGAGACGATCGTGTACGAGATCTTCCGCGAGATCACCCGCGCGGTGCGCCAGTTCGAGGCCTCGCAATTGCTGGTGATCGCCGCGCCCGCGGTGGTCAACAAGATCACCGACGAGGAGTCGGCCTCGGTGGCCGAGCTGGAGGAATTCCTGGGCAAGTCGATCCGCTTCCAGGCCGACGACCAGTACGCGCAGGAACAATTCGACGTGGTGCTGCTCTAAGGCGTGGTGACGCCCCCGCCGCCCAGTACCCTCCGCCGACGGCTGCGCCACGCGCGCCGCTGGACCGGCTATGGCGGCCTGGTGCTGCTGATCCTCCTCGCGGTGCTGGTCGGGGTCGCCAACCAGCTGCTGCCGATGGTCGAGCGCCACCCGGACCGCATCGCCGCCTGGCTCAGCGAGCGGGTGGGCGAACCGGTGGCCTTCTCGCGCGCGCACGCCGAATGGACGCGACGCGGCCCGCGCTTCACCCTCGACGACCTGCACGTGGGCAGCGGCGCCTCGCAACTGGCGATCGGGCGCGCGCAATTGCAGGTGGCGATGTACTCGGGCCTGTTGCCCGGCCAGCCGCTGACCGAGTTGAAGGTGCGCGACCTGCTGCTGACGCTCGTGCAGGACGCCGAGGGACGCTGGAGCGTGGTGGGCCTGCCGGGGCAAGGCGTGCAGGGCGATCCGCTCGACCGCCTCGAGGGCTTCGGCGAGCTCCAGATCGAGCGGACCCGGCTGACCATCCGCGCGCCGCGGCTCAAGCTCGACAACCACCTGGCGCGGGTGGACGCGCGTATCCGCGTGAACGGGCCGCGACTGCGCGTCGGCGTGTCGGCCCGCGCAGAGGCCGGAGGTGCGCCCTTGCATGCGGTGCTCGACCTGCAGCGACGCAACGGCGATGGGCTGCTCTGGATCGGTGGGCAGAAGCTGCAGCTGGCGCAATGGCATGAAGCCTTCGCCGCGCTGGGCGCGGTGCCGGAACAGGGCCGGGCCGATGCCGACCTGTGGGTCCGCGTGCACGACCGCCGCGTGCATGAGGTGACCGCGCGCACGACGCTCGACGAGGTACGGCTGCATTCGTCGGCGCCGCTGCGCCTGGCCGACGGTAGCAGCACGCCTGCACGGGTGGATTTCGACCGCATGGAAGTACTCGGGCGCTGGCGCGCCACCCGCAACGGATGGCAGTTGTCGGCGCCCAGGCTCGAGGTGGCCAAGGCCGGCAAGGTCGCCCATCTCGGCGGCCTGCTGGTCGACGGTGGCCAACGCTTCCTGCTGACCGGCGAGAAACTCGACCTCTCGCCATTGGCGGCCATGCTGTCGCTGGGCGATCGCGTGCCGATGGGCGCGCGGGTGTTCCTGCAGCAGGCCAACCCACAGGCGCTGCTACGCGATGTACGCATCGAAGGCGTGCGCGGCGGGCCGATGCACGGCGTGGCGACGGTGCAGCAGTTGCAGTTGCATCCCTTCGCCACCCGGCCGGGCCTGTCCGGGCTGTCGGGCCAGCTGCGCTTCGACGAGCGCGGCGGCGTGTTCGAGATCGGCGCCTCGCCGGTGCGGGTCGACTGGCCCGCGGGCCTTCGCCAGCCGCAGGCGGTGCGCCTGCAGGGCCGGCTGGCCGGATGGAAGCAGGACGCGGGGTGGAGTTTCGGCAGCGATCGCCTGCGCATCCTGGGCGAAGGCTACGGCGCGGTCGCGCGCGGCGAGCTGGCCTGGCAGGGCGACGGCAGCGCGCCTTTCATGGCGTTATCGGCAGACCTGGATCCGGCCAGCGTGCAGGTGGCCAAGCAGTTCTGGATCCTGCACAAGATGCCGCCGTCCACGGTCAAATGGCTCGACGAGGCGCTGGTGTCGGGGGATGTCGTGGGTGGCCGCATCGCCATCGGCGGCGACCTCGATGACTGGCCGTTCCGCAACAAGGGCGGCTTCTTCGACGCGCGCGCGCACCTGCGGGACGCGACGGTGAAGTTCAACCCGCAATGGCCTGTCGCCGAGCACATGGAACTGGACCTGGCCTTCGACGGCCCGGGCTTCCAGCTCGACGGCAAGGGGCTGCTGCGCGGCAACCCGGTCGCGCACGTCACCGGCGGCATCGCCGATTTCCACACGCCGCGGCTGGTGCTCGACATCGGCGCCGACACCCGCGGCGAGGCACTGCGCGAGTTGATGATCGCCAGCCCGCTGAACGCGACCTACGGCCAGCACCTGCGGTCGGCGCGCATCGTCGGGCCGGCCCGCGTCGCCTTGCTGCTGGACATGCCGCTGCACGCCGGCGCCGTCGACAAGCACATCGAGGGCACGCTCGACCTGGCCAATGCCTCGCTCAGCGACCCGCGCTGGGACTTGCAGTTCACCCAGGTCAGTGGGCGCACGCTGTTCACCCACGAGGGCTTCGCGACCCAGGACCTGCAGGTGCGCTTCGCCCGCCAGCCGGGCGTGTTCAACCTGCGGGTCGGCGCGCAGGCCGGCGATCCGGCGCTGGCGGCGCTGGCATCGCTGGAGGGCCGCTTCGCCGCGCCGACCCTGGTGGACCGCTATCCGGACCTGGCCTGGCTCAGGCCGTGGATGACCGGCAGTAGCGCCTGGCGCATCGGGGTGCGGGTGCCGGTGGCGCGCGGCAAGCGCCAGCCGCCCTCGCAATTGCGCGTGTCGAGTGATCTCGTCGGCACCGCGCTGACGCTGCCCGAACCGCTGCGCAAGCCGGCGTCGGAAGCCCTGGCGCTGGACCTGTCGTCGGCCTTGCCGATCGAACAGGGCGAGTTCGCGCTCCAGCTCGGCACGCTCATGCGCATGCGCGGGCTGGTGCGCAAGAACCAGCCAATGGCCGCGCAGATCGGCTTCGGCGACACCGCGCCGCTGGCGCCTGGCGCGCCCGGCATCACCGTGCGCGGCGACCTGCCGGTGATGGACGCCACCGGCTGGGTCGCGTTCTCGGGCAAGGGCGAAGGCGGCGCGAAGGTGCAGGCGGTGGACGTGCGCGCCGCGCGGATGATCTTCCTCGACCGGCCCTTCGCCGACGCCAGCCTGCAGCTTTCCCGCGGCGGCGCGCAGACCGCGGTGACGCTCAAGGGCAAGGGCATCGAGGGCAGCATCGACATTCCCGACGAGAACTTCCGTGCCGTGCAGGGCCGGTTCGCGCGCCTGTACCTGAGTTCGGACGCGACGGCCGATGCCGCGGCGGGCGGCGAGGCGGCCGCGTCGAGCCTGGTGGTGGAGGATCCTTCGTCGTTGCCGCCGCTGCGCTTCAACATCGCCGACCTGCGACTGGGCGACGCACAGCTGGGCAAGGCGGAACTGGCGACCTCGTCGATGGCCAACGGCCTTCGCGTGGACAAGTTCCAGACCCAGGTCCGCAATCTCACCGTGAATGCCGCGGGTGAGTGGGTGCGCGCGCCGGGCGGCGGCACGCGTTCGAACTTCCGCATCGACTTCAGTGCCGCCAGCCTCGGCCAGATGCTCGACGCGCTTGGCTACAAGGACATGGTGGAGGGCGGCCGGACGCGCGCCACGCTCACCGGCAGCTGGCCTGGTTCGCCGGGCGCCTTCGCGCTGGCGTCCCTGGATGGCATGCTGCGGGTGGACATCGGGGAAGGCAGCCTGCCGGACGTCGAACCGGGTGGGTCCGGTCGCGTACTCGGCCTGCTGAGCCTGGCGGAAATCCCGCGGCGGCTATCGCTCGACTTCAGCGACTTCTTCAAGAAGGGCTTCGCGTTCAACACGGCGAAGGGCGACTTCGTGTTCGCCGACGGCAAGGCGCGCACCGACAACCTGCGCATCGACGGGCCGGCGGCGGAAGTGCGCGTGAGCGGCACCACCGGCATGCGCGAGCAGGTCTACGACCAGCGCGTCGAAGTGTTGCCCAAGGCCGGCGGCCTGCTGCCGGCGATCGGCCTGCTCGCGGGCGGTCCCGCCGGCGCCGCGGTTGGCGCGATGGCGCAGGCGGTGCTGCAGAAGCCGCTCAAGCAGTCCACCCGCGTGGTCTACCAGGTCACCGGCCCGTGGCAGAAGCCGCAGGTGAAGGTGGTCGAGAAAGGTCCCGCGCGCCCGGCGCCGCCGGCGCAGCCCCCGAAGCCGCCGGTCGGCGTGCCTTGATTCAGGCGCGGTGAGCGCCAATCTAACCATGGACTGGACTCCGGCTTCGACATGAACGACACCCTCGCACTCGCCCAGGACCGCCTGCTCGCGCCCACCGGCCTCGACCTCTCGCAGCTCGACCATGCCTTCGGTCGCCTGATGGGGCCGGGCGTGGATTTCGGCGACCTGTATTTCCAGCACAGCCGGCGCGAGAGCTGGACGGTGGAAGACGGCATCGTCAAGGACGGCGCGCACTCGATCGAGCAGGGCGTGGGGGTGCGCGCGATCAGCGGCGAGCGCACGGGATTCGCGTATTCCGACGACATCCGCGCGGATGCACTGATCGAGTCGGCGGGCGCGGCGCGTGCCATCAGCCGCGACGGCGGCGTGCATCCCGCGGGCCAGCGCATCGTGGTGGGCGGCCGCCAGCTCTACGCGCCCGAGGATCCCATCGACGGCATGCCGGCGGAGCAGAAGGTGTCGGCGCTGCGCGAGATCGACGCCTTCCTGCGCGCCGCCGACCCGCGGGTCAAGCAGGTCATCGTCAGTCTCACAGGCGCGCTCGACACGGTGCTGGTCGCGCGCAGCGACGGCGTGCTGGCGGCCGACGTGCGGCCGCTGGTGCGCTTCAACGTGCAGGTGTTCGTGGAAGAGAACGGGCGGCGAGAGTCGGGTTACGCCGGCTGCGGTGGCCGCCACTCCTACCGCCGCATGTTCGACGATGGCCGACCGCTGGCCACCGCGAAGGACGCGCTGCGGCAGGCGCTGGTGTCGCTGGAGGCGGAAGATGCGCCGGCGGGCGTGATGCCGGTGGTGCTGGGGCCGGGCTGGCCCGGGGTGCTGCTGCACGAGGCCGTGGGCCACGGCCTGGAGGGCGACTTCAACCGCAAGGGC
>CBININ010000030.1:0-13852 GCA_966250755.1 uncultured Gammaproteobacteria bacterium
TGGAAGGCAAGTTCTTCGTCGGCAACGCCGAGGTGCCGCGCAGCGACCTGGCCTCGCTGAAGGCGGCGATCGCCGCCGCCGCGGGCGAGGATCGCGATCGCCAGGTGATCCTGCGCGCCGACGGGCGCACCCCGCACCAGTCCGTGGTCACCGCGATGGATGCGCTCGGGCAGTTGGGCTTCGAGCGCCTGTCCATCGCCACGATGCCCGAGCAGCGCAAGCCGTGAACGCCGCCGCCCCGTCACCGTGGCGCACCTACCGGCGCCTGCTCGGCTACGCCCGCCCTTATCGGTGGCTGCTCGCGGCCGCCGGCCTGGGCATGGCGATCGAGGCGGGCGCCGCCGCGGCCTTCACTTCGTTGATGGAGCCGATGGTCGACCAGACCTTCGTGGCCCACAACCCGGCGGTGCGCTGGAGCCTGCCGCTGGCGATCGTCGGCCTGTTCGTGCTGCGCGGCCTGGCGACCTGGGTGACCGACGTGGGCATGGCGCGCTCCGGCCGCAGCGTGGTGCGCGACCTTCGGGTCGCCGTAATGTCGAAATACCTGCGCCTGCCCAGCGAGCGCTTCGACCGCGAACCGGTGGCCTCGCTGGTCTCGCGCCTGAACTACGACACCGAGCAGGTGACGCAGGCCACCAGCGAGGCGATCAAGGTCGTGGTCACCGACAGCCTGACAATCGTGGCGCTGCTGGGCGTGATGATCTACCAGAGCCCGCGCGTGACCCTGGCCATGCTGGTGGTCGCGCCGCTCATCGCCGGCATCTCCGGCTACGTCGGCTCACGCTACCGGCGCATCAACCGCGGCATCCAGAGCGGCGTGGCGAACATGGCGCAGGCCGCGGAGGAGGTGCTGTCCGGCCAGCAGGAAGTGAAGATCTACGGCGCCCGCGAGTTCGAGGAGGCGCGCTACCGCGGCCTGGCCGAACGCAACCTGCGGCTGAACCTCAAGGTCGAGGCGACCCGCGCGAGCGCCTCGTCGGTGGTGCAGATGCTGGCGGCGGTGGCGCTGGCGGTGATCCTGGTGGTTGCCGGGCGCGAGGCCGCGGCCGGGCGCATGACCGCCGGCAGCTTCGTCGCGCTGATGATGGCGATGATGGCGCTGATCCCCTCGCTCAAGCGCATCACCAACATCCAGAGCGCGGTGCAGCGCGGCATCGCCGCCGCCGAGCGCCTGTTCGCGCTGCTCGACGAGGCCGACGAACCCGACCACGGCACCCGGCCCCTGGCACGGGCGCGCGGCGAACTGGTGTTCGAGGACGTGTCGGTGCATTACCCCGGCCAGCCGATGCCGGCGCTGGAATCGGTCAGCTTCCGGGCGCGGCCGGGCACCGTCACCGCCATCGTGGGACGCTCGGGCAGCGGCAAGTCCACGCTGATCCGGCTGTTGCCGCGCTTCTACGCGCCCAGTTCGGGCCGCGTGCTGCTCGATGGCGTGCCGCTGGACGAGTACCGGTTGGAAGACCTGCGCAAGCAGATCGCGCTGGTGGGCCAGCAGGTGATGCTGTTCGACGACAGCGTCGCCGCCAACATCGCCTACGGCCGCGACGGGTCGGATCCCGCGGCCCTGCAGCGCGCGGCCGACGCGGCCAACGCCAGCGAGTTCATCGCGCGGCTGCCGCAGGGCCTGGACACGCCGATCGGCGAGAACGGCGGCCTGCTGTCCGGCGGCCAGCGCCAGCGCGTCGCCATCGCCCGGGCCATGCTCAAGGACGCGCCGATCCTGGTGCTCGACGAGGCGACCGCCGCGCTCGACAACGAATCCGAGCGGCTGGTGCAGGAAGCCTTCGCGCACCTGATCCCGGACCGCACCACGCTGGTGATCGCCCATCGCCTGTCCACCATCGAACACGCCGACCAGGTGCTGGTACTCGACCAGGGCCGATTGGTGGAGCAGGGCACGCACGCGGATTTGCTGGCGCGCGGCGGCTTGTACGCGCACCTGCATCGCTCGCAGTTCCGCGAGGAGGCGCAGGCCCGGTGAAGGCCGCGCTGGAGCGCTGGCTGCAACGGCGCTGGTACGGCGGCGAACGCCCGGGCCTGGGACTGCGCGCGCTGGCCGGGCTGTATCGCACGCTGGCGAGTGCACAGCGCCCCGAGCCGGTGCGCGTCGGCGCGCCGGTGCTCGTGGTCGGCAACTTCACCGTCGGCGGCACCGGCAAGACACCGCTGGTGATCGACCTGGCGCGCGACCTGCGTGCGGCCGGCTGGCGGCCCGCCGTGGTCAGCCGCGGCTACGGCCGCCGGCGCGGCGCGGGACCGCTGCAGGTCATGCCCGACACTCCCGTCGCTGACAGCGGCGACGAACCCGCGCTGATCGCCGCCCAGGCCGGCTGCCCGGTGTTCGTGGACGCCGATCGCGTCGCCGCGGCGTGCGCTGCCGTGGCTGCCGGCTGCAATCTCGTTATCGCGGACGACGGCCTGCAGCATCGCCGGCTTGCGCGCGACATCGAGATCGAAGTGGTGGACGCGGCGCGCGGCTACGGCAACGGCCTGCTGCTGCCGGCGGGCCCCTTGCGCGAGCCGCCGCGCCCCTGTGACCTGCGTGTCGTGCGCGGCGGCTCGGGCGCCGCGGGTGAATTCGCGATGGGCGAGGCTTTCGACGATGCGTACGCGCTCGACGATCCGGCGGTGCGGCGCCCCTTGTCGAGTTTCGCGGGCGCGACGGTGCAGGCGGTGGCGGGCATCGGCGACCCGGACCGCTTCTTCCGCATGTTGCACGCGCAGGGCATGCGGGTGGTGGCGCATCCTTTCCCGGACCACCACGATTTTGCCGGCGCTGAACTGGAGGCGCTGCCGCGTCCGCTGCTGATGACCGCCAAGGACGCGATAAAATGCCGCGGCCGCGGGTTGGTGGATGCCTGGGTGGTGCCGCTGCGCGTGGTCATCGCGCCGGCGTTCTTCGAGCGCGTGAGGCAACTGCTGGGAACTCCATGAGCACCGACCCCGAGTTCATCGTCGCCATCCCTGCGCGCTACGGTGCCAGCCGGCTTCCCGGCAAACCGCTTCGGCTGATCGCCGGTGAACCGATGGTGGTGCACGTCGCGCGTCGCGCGCTCGCCGCCGGCGCATCCGAAGTCGTCGTCGCCACCGACGATTCCCGCATCCGCGACGCGGTCGCCGGGATGCCGCTCACCGTCTGCATGACCCGCGCCGGCCACGTCTCCGGGACCGATCGCCTCGCCGAGTGCGCGGTGCGCCTGGGCTGGCCCGACGATCGCATCGTCGTCAACCTGCAGGGCGACGAGCCGTTCGCGCCGGTGGAGGGCATCCGCGCGGTGGTGCGCACGCTGTGCGAGTCGCAGGCACGGATGGCCACGCTCGCCAGCCCCTTCCGCGACACGCAGACGCTGTTCGATCCCAACGCGGTGAAGGTGGTGCGCGCGGCGAGCGGACTGGCGCTGTACTTCTCGCGCGCGCCGCTGCCCTGGCATCGTGATCGCCTCGCGTCGGACCGCGTCAGCGAGCTGCCATCGCCGGCATTGCGGCATATCGGCATCTACGCCTACCGCGCCGGCTTCCTGAAGCAGGTCTCCGACCTGCCGCCGACGCCGCTGGAGCGGGCCGAGGCGCTGGAGCAACTGCGCGTGCTCGAGTCCGGTTTCCCGATTGCGGTCGGGCTCTCGCCGGTCCCGTTCCCCGCCGGCGTGGACACCGAGGACGACCTCGCGCGCGCCGACGCGCGCATGCGCGCCGAGCCCCCCGCGGGGGATTGAAGTGAGCCGCAGCGAGTGGATTCCGCTGGCCGCGCGGGATCGCTGGGAAGCGGCCCTGCAGGGCATCCCGCACGGCTTCACGCATCGTCCCGAGTACTCGGCGGCGGTGGCCGGGGTGGGCGGGCATGCCGCGGGGCTGTGGGCGTGGCAGGGCGATCGAGGGCGCGCGGCCTGCCCGCTGCTGTGGCGCGACGCGCCCGGCGGCGGCTTCGATATCGCCACGCCGCTGGGTTTCGCAGGTTTTGCCTGCGCGGGTGACATCGACGGCATCGAGGCCGAGTGGACCGGCCATTGGCGCGAGGCTGGCGCGCTCTGTGCCTACGTGCAGCTCTCGCCATGGCGCGAGGCCGCGGACTGGCGCCTCGCCTTGCCCGGCTTCGCCGACCTGCTCTCACCCTCGCGCGAGTGCTGGCTCTGGGACCTGCGTCCCGCGCCAGACGCACTGGCCGCGGCCATGCAGCCCAAGCACCGCCAGTTGCTGCACAAGTGGCAGCGCGAGTCCGCCGGTCTGTGCTGGGACGTGGCGCGTTTGCGGCCGGCCTTCGACCGGCTCTACGCCGATTTCGTCGCCCGCCGCGGCCTCGGCCCGGCCTACCGCTTCACCCCGGACGCGATGGACGAGCTCTCGGCGTCGCCCGGCGTGCTGTGGGTGGGCGCGCTGGATGCGCAAGGCGGGCTGGAGGCCGTTACCGTCTTCCTGTGCCACGACGAGTTCGCCGACAGCTTCCTCAACGCCGCCACGCCGGCGGGCCGCGCGCATTCGCGCGGCCTGTACTGGCAAGGTGCGCTGCGATTGCGCGAACTCGGCGTGCACTGGCTCAACCTCGGCGGCGGCGTGAGCGACGGCGACGAACTGGCGCGCTTCAAGCAGCGCCTGGGTGCCATGCCGCGGCGCACGCTGGCGCTGCGCCAGGTGTTCGACACGGCGGGCTTCGAGCGGGCCTGCGCGGCAGCCGGCGTAGGGGCTGGCGAACGCTTCCCGCCCTGGGCCTAGCCGCCACGGTGTCTCAGGCTGGCGCGCACACCAGGACCTGGCGCCTGGAGCCCACGCCGAACGCACTGCGGTCGAGGTCGCCGAAGCGCTCGAGGATGCGCCAGCCCGCCTGCGCCAGCAGGCGCTCGATGTCGGCGGCGAAATACTGGCGGATGCGGAACCGGGTTGCCGCGAGGATCTCGCCGGGCGCATCGGCGGCGACCAGTCGCCAGTCCAGCTGCAGGATTCGCGCCAAATCGTCGTACGCCGCGTCTTCGCGGATCTGCAGCTCACGACCTTCGTGCCGCACGCTCCGCGCCAAGGTATCGGCGCGGGCCGCGCGCAGGTAGGGCAGGTTGGGCTGGTAGAGGTCGAAGGCGAAGCGGCCGTCGGGCGCGACGCGTGCGCGGGCGGCCGCGAAGGCCTGGGCAAGGTCGGCGTCCTGGAGCATGAACTGGACGCTGTGGTAGCAGCAGAAGACCAGGTCGAAGCGGCCCTCGACCGGCAATTCACGCATGTCGCCGTGCACCCACTGCCCGTGCGGCGCGCGCGCGCGGGCGATCTCGAGCATCGCTTCGCTGATGTCGACGCCGGCGACCCGAGGCTGTGTGCCGGTCGCGGCGATGCGTGCACCGAGTTCGGTGGCGACGAGGCCGGTGCCGCAGGCCACTTCCAGCACCGAGCGGTCGCCCGGCCGCAGCAGGGAACCGTAGAAATGCAGGTGCGGCCGGCGGTCACCCTCCGTGAGGTCGTAATAGGCCGCCCAGGCGTCGTAGGCGGCCGGTGCCAGAGTCGCGCTCATGCGGCCTCGATGCGCAATTGGCACAGCACGTCGTCTCGCAACGCCTCGGGCGTCGCCTGGACCAGGGCCGGCAGCATCCGGGTATGGTCGCCGCGGTACGGCGTCAGGAACTCCAGCACCAGTCCGGCTGCGGCGAAGGCGGCCGCGTCGTACAGCGCACGGCCACCCGACGGATTGAGGTAGTGGGTCGCGCCCACCGCCCGCGCGATGGCGATCACCCGTTGCTGGCCATGCAATTGCGGATCGATCCCGAGCGAGGAACTGCGGCGCATTGCCGGCGCAAAGCCGAGCTGGCCGGCGACCCGCACCAGCGAGTCCTCCAGGAACCCCACCACGTCGGCCAACGGGGCGCGCAGCATCGCGCGGGTTTCGGCGGCGAGCGGCCCCTGGCCCGCAGCCAGCCAGGGCAGGGCAGCGAGCCGGGCATCCAGCGTCGCGCGGGCATCCGCGGCGAAACGAAGCGCGTGGATCGGCGTGTCGCGTGGCTGCCGCGCCAGCGGCAGCGTAAGCCAGTCGGCGGTGCCGGCCGGGCCGGGGATCTCGGTGCGGTGCACGCGGCCCCGCCGCGGGAACTGCACGCAGTCGAACACCACGAATTCGTCCACCGCCGCGAACAGGCGGAAGTAGCCCGCATAGGGCAGGAAATAGGGCTGCATCACGGCCACCCGCTTGCCGACCTGCTCAGCCACCGCGAACCGCCTGGCGGGCGAACCACTGGCTTGCGGTCATCACGATGCCATCCCCGCGCAGCGCCGCCAGGGTCGCCTCGTCGAAGCGTTGCCGGGTGAACTCAGCGTGCACGGCCCGCGCATCGGGCAGTTGGAGCCAGCGCCGCCAGTGCCACGCCAGGTCCGGCCCGTAGAAGGCATCGTGGACGGCGAAGATGCGGCGGATGTTCTCCAGCTTGCGTTCGAAGCGCGCCGCGGTGGTGAAGGGCAGGTGGGCGATCAACAGATCCGAAGGCGTGGTGCGCCGCAGGGGGCGTCCGTCCACGCCGGCGATATCGTGGCCGCCGACCGCGAGGCCGGCGATGCGCTCCGGCCGCGCCATCACCTTGGGCACCGGCACGCCGCGGATCCACGGCAGCCCGTCGCTGGCCAGGCGCGCGCGGAATTGCGGCACCGGCTCGGCGATGAGCGAGAGTTCATCGGCCGGCCCGGGCGGAGCGCCCGCGGCCAGGCAGGCGCCGCCCGGCCCCAGCGGCACGTTGAAGCGGTGCACGCGCAGCACGTCGTGGTCCGCCAGCGCCGCGCACGCTTCCAGTCGACCGCCGGCGGGGATCCAGAACTCGTCGGCGTCCAGGAACAGCACCCAGTCCGCGCCGGACTCGCGCGCCAGCCGCAGGTTCAGTCGCTCCCACTGGTCGGCCGCATCCGGGTCGCGGTCGTCATGGCGGACGACCTGCAGGCGCTCACCCGCGTTCGCCTGCAACCATTCCAGGCTGCCGTCGCTGGAGCCGCAGTCGATGGCGAACACGCGGCCGACGCCGACGCGCGCCAGCTGTGCCATACAATGCGGCAGCAGTTCGCGCTCGTCCTTGACGCCGAGAATCGCCGCGAACTCCGGTTGCACGTCCTTCCTTCCAGCGCGGGATGCCGGTGTCCATCATCGCAGATTTGCTCGAGCGCCACGCCCGCGAGATCCCGTTCTGGGGCCACCTGCCGGCGGCGTTGCGGCTGAAGGAAGCCGCGGTGCAGGCGCTCGGACCGGAAGCCGCCTTCGCGCAGATCGCGCCCGCGCTCGGCGTGCCGGGTGTCGACGCAGTGCAGCGGATGACGCTCGAGCCCGTGGCCGATGCGGCGCGGCGCCAGGGCGCCATGCGCCGGGAACTGTGGGCGGGACGCGCCCCGTTCCTGCGTCCGCCGCCGACCACGCGATTC
Organism: uncultured Gammaproteobacteria bacterium; assembly: GCA_966250755.1. Classification (GTDB taxonomy): domain Bacteria; phylum Pseudomonadota; class Gammaproteobacteria; order Xanthomonadales; family Xanthomonadaceae; genus Arenimonas. Next base: position 7,369 of record CBININ010000030.1, read on the forward strand.
GCGCCGCCGCCGGCGCCGATGCCGGGTCGCGGACGCGACGGCTGGCTGGCCTGCTTCGAGGACGTGGTGGTCCGCGGGCGCTCGTCGCTGCTCCGCGTCGGCGATCGCATGCTGCAGGACATCGAGCCGGGCGAGGATGCGCTGGTCGACCACCCCACCTACGATCCCGGCGTATTGCAGGCGGACGCCGGCGGGGCGTGGATCATGCAGGGTCGCACGCCCACGCTGCGCGTCGGCGAGGCTTTCTGGCTCGGTGGCAGCCACAGCGTGGACTTCGGCCACTGGGTGGTGGATCTGCTGCCGAAACTGATGATGGCGCGCCGCGGCGGCTTGCCGGAGGGCATCAGCGTGCTGGTGGACGCGAACATCCCCGGCACGATCCGCCAGGCCCTGCCCGGGCTTCTGCCGCCAGGCGCGACCCTCGCCACGGTGCCGCACCTGGCGGAAGCGGCGGCCGGCAAGCTGTGGTGCGCGCCCTCGCCGCACTACACCGGCTTCTATCCGATGGAGTGGAGCGAGGCCTCCTGGTCGGTGCGCAGCGCCGAGCCGAAAGTCACCGCCTTGCTGATGCGCGACCTCCGCGCGGCCCTCGGCGAGGCGGTCACCGTGCCGACCGGCAGCCCGCGCATCTACCTCGCGCGCCGGGCGAGCCGCAGCAAGAAGAAGCTGCTCAACGCCGAGGCCATCGAGGCCATCGCCGAGGCCCACGGGTTCCTGAAGGTGTATCCGGAGGACCACCCGTTGTCGGAGCAGGTTCGGCTGGTCGCGCAGGCCAGCCATGTGCTGGCGCCGGAGGGTTCGAACAACCTGCTGTCCTTCTTCGCCAGCGAGGGTGCGCGCGTGGCCACGCTCAATCCGCCCTACACCTACCCGTTGGGCGACGTCGGCGCGATCCTCGCCGAGCTCGGGGTCGACTTCGAGGTCGTGGTCGGCCCCGACGAACCCACCGAGGAGGATTTCTGTGCGTTCTGGAACGACTACCGCATCGACGAGGCGACGTTCTCCGCCTGGCTGCGCGACTGGGCCTGATGCCCCGCGGATGGGGCTTCAGTCCAGAGCCTGCAAGGCCAGCTCGAGCTGCGAGACGTCCACCATCAGTCGGTCACCGTGCGGGTAGCCGCCGTAGCAGTTCTCGTGGGCGACCATCTGGTAGCGATGGCGCAACAGCCGGCTGATCTCGAAGATGCCCGGGTTGATGAACAGCGGCGAGAAGCATTCGATGACGTGCGAACGCGCCGGCAGGAAGGCAGCGTGGATGAAGCCGGCGCCGTGGGGTCCGGTGATCGCCTCGGCGCCGCTCGACAGGGCGAGCTGCCGCGCCACCGGGTAGGCCGCCATGTCCAGCACCTCGAAACCGTGGCGTTCGATCAGCGGGTAGACCTCGTCCGCGTTGAGCAGTTCGCGGCCGGGGTTGTTGACGCCGAGGCGGCGGTCCATCCAGATCCGCCGGTGCCCGGTCGCCGGCATGACCTCGTGCAGGACCGCGTCGCGCAGCGCATGGAACAGCCCGGGGAAACGGTGCAGGCGCCGCGCGGTGATCGCGGTGGTGAACCAGGCCGAGCGCAACCGCAGCGGCCCATCGGCGACGACGATGCGCGTGGCGGGAATGCCGAGCAGGGCCAGGAACTCGTGGGCGAACGCGGGAAGCTGCGACAGCACGTAGCGTCCCCGGAACCCCGAGCGCTCGAGCAGCACCACCTTCACCAGTTCCTCGCTGATCCAGTGGAAGAAATTGCGCGAATAGAAATTGCCCAGCACGCAGCTCTCGCCCTCGAGTTCGGGCGCCTCGAAGGGCGCCGCGAAGGCGTCGAGCTTGCCGAGGAAGCGGCGCTTCACCTCGAAGTCCAGGCACCATGGATCCTGCACGGCTTCCAGCGGCACCACGCCGCCGGGCGCGACCTGCAGGCCGGCCGCCGGCAGGTAGAGCACGTCGGCCACGCGTGTCCCCTGCAGCGCTTCGCCTTCGAACGCGGCCGTCGGCACGGGCTCGATGCCGGCGCGCGGCGACAGCAGGCTCTCGCAGTGCAGGGTCGCCGGATCGAAGCCGGACGTGTTCATCGAACGGCTTCCGCCAGCGCGGCGATCACGCGCGCGATACGCGTTTCGTCGAGATCGGGCGCCATCGGCAGGCCCACAAGTCGGGGTGCGAGCAATGCGGTGACGGGCAGCGGATCGGCCGGGCAATCGGCGAAGCTCGGCTGCGCCTGCAGGCCGTGGCCGTACCAGAGGCGGAAGCCGACGCCATGGCGTTCGAGCATCGCCTGCACGCGGCCGCAGGCTGGCGCATCGCCGGCGTCGAACAGCACGTAGCTCGAGCACAGTTCGGGCGCGCACCACAGGCGCGCCCCGAGCCCAGCGGCGTCGGCGAGGCGGCGATAGGTCGAGGCGACCGTCGCCAGCGCCGCGGACTTCAGCGGCCAGCCGTCGAGTTCGGCCAGGCCGACCGCGGCGTGGTACTCGCTCATCTTGCCGTTGGTGCTGGGCGACCGGCTCTCGCGACTGCCGTTGAATCCGAAGTTCAGTGCCTGGCCGATGCGTTCGATCCGCCCGGGATCGGTGCAGGCGATCGCGCCGCCCTCGCCGGTGGCCAGGCCCTTGGTTGCGTGCAGGCTGAAGACCACGGGAATCCGGCCCAGCCAGCGCGCGCCGTCGGCGCTGGCCGGCTCCAGGCTGGCGGCGCCGTCGATCACCACCGGGATGCCGGTGCGTGCCTCGAACTCGTGCCATGGCGTCGGATCCACCGGTCGCCCATAGGGCGCGACCGGCATCACCACGCCGACCTCGGCGATCCGCGGATGCGCCACCAGCGCGGCCGGATCGAGTTGCCAGTCGTCGTCGCGGATGTCGGCCAGCAAGGGCTCGTAGCCACACTCCTGGGCCGCCACCGCGGTGGCGACGAAGGTGTAGGCGGGCAGCAGGGCCAGCGGCCGCTGGGCGGTCGCGCGCCCGGCCAGCGCCAATACGCAGGCCACCAGCCCGGAGGTGCCCGAGTTCGCCGTCACCACCGCTTGCGGTGGGACGCCGAGCAGGCCCGCGAGCCGGCGCTCGAATTCCAGCACCAGGGGGCCGAAGTTCGAATACACGCGGGCCTGGTCGATGCGGCGAAGGTAGGGCAGCAGTCGCTCGGCAGCCGGCAGGCGCGGCCGCAGCACCGGGATGGGTGCAGTGGCTGCGATTCCGGACTCGGCGCGGGGAGGCGCCAGCGACGGCAGGTCCTCGCGCCAGGCGTAGCTGGTGTACTCGTACAAGCCGTAGTCCGCACGCATCCGCACGCGGCGCCCGGCCAATCCGTGCAACAGCCGCGCGATGTCGTCCATCGGTGCATGGAAGAGATCCTCGCGCCGCCAGTCCACCACGGTGGACATCACGTTGAAGGCCAGCCCCCGGCGCACGCGCGGCCAGGCCAGGTCCAGCACGCGCTGCAGGAAGGCCTGCATCTGCGTTTCGCTGAGCACGCCGCGCACGGTGAACAGGCCGTTCGCGACCAGGTAGTCGCAGTCGAGCACGGAGAGGTCGGCGTTCTCGGCGAGCAGGTCCAGCACGCGGAAGTCGGCTTCGGGGAATTTCGCCCGCGCCCGCCGGATCGCCTCGGCCGAGCGGTCCACGCCGCGGTAGTCCACGTGGTCCAGGCCGCGCTCGCGCAGGCGCGCCAGCAGGCCGCCGGTGCCGCAGGCGAGGTCGCAGAGCAGCACCCGCTGCCCCGGCGGCGCCTCCGCCAGCACGTCCAGCATCACGTCGTAGCGGCGCTGGCGATCCTCCTCGTTCGGCCAGAGCGCGCCCTGCGCGGTGTCGCCATGGCGGGCGAGGGCGTCGTCGTAGAGGGCCAGCAGGGCGTCGTCGGGTCGCGGGTTCATTCAGGCGCAGGCCGGCAGTCTTGGCCGCATCATACGTGGGGGCGTGGAGTCGGCGATAATGCAGGCATGACCGAGTCGGCCCCCGACGCCCCCTTCGACGGCCGGGAATTCGTCCGCGAACTGACCACCGCCCCCGGCGTCTACCGCATGCTCGGGGCGGACGGCGGCGTGCTGTACGTCGGCAAGGCGGCCTCGCTGAAGAAGCGCGTGGCCAACTACTTCCGCGCCGACCAGCCGTCCGGTCGCATCGCCGCGATGGTGGCGCAGATCGCCCGCATCGAGGTGACGGTGACCCGCACGGCGGGCGAGGCCTTGTTGCTCGAGAACCAGCTGATCAAGACCCTGCGGCCGCGCTACAACGTGCTGCTGCGCGACGACAAGAGCTACCCCTACATCCTGCTGACCGACGAGACCTGGCCGCGCCTGGCCTTCCATCGCGGGCCGCGGGCGGTGCCGGGGCGCTACTTCGGGCCCTACCCGAGCGCCTCCACGGTGCGCGAGACCATGGACCTGATGCAGAAGATCTTCAAGCTGCGCAGCTGCGAGGACAGCGTGTTCCGCAACCGCAGCCGGCCCTGCCTGCAACACCAGATCGGCCGATGCGGCGCACCCTGCGTGGGCCTGGTGGCGACCCGCGAATACGACGCCAACGTGCGCCGGGCCGTGCTCTTCCTGGAAGGACGGAGCAGCGAGCTGGTGGACGAGTTGGCGCGCTCGATGGACGCGGCCAGCGCGCGGCTGGACTTCGAGCAGGCCGCCAGCCTGCGCGACGCCATCACCGGCCTGCGCAAGGTGCAGGCGAAGCAGTACGTGGAAGGCGAACACGTCGAGATGGACGTGATCGCCTGCAGCTACACCCCGGCTGCGGCCTGCGTGCTGGTGATGAGCTTCCGCGATGGCATGAACCACGGCACGCGCCCGTATTTCCCGAAGTTGAACGGCGCCGAGTCGGCCGAGGAGGTGCTGTCGGCCTTCGTCGGCCAGTACTACCTGGAGCGCAAGCCGCCGCGCGAGATCGTGCTCAGCCACGAGATCGCCGACCTGGAGTTGTTCGAAAAGGTGTTTTCCGAGCAGGCCGGCCGGCGGGTGGAGATCAAGTGCAGCGTGCGCGGCGAGCGGGCGCGCTTCCTGGACCTGGCGAAGACCAACGCGGCCCACGCGCTCGACGCCCATGCGACCAGCAGCGCCGCGCAGGCGCGGCGGCTGGCCTCGCTGCAGGAACTGCTGGACCTGCCGTCGCCGCCGCAGCGCATCGAGTGCTTCGACATCAGCCACACCATGGGCGAGCTGCCGGTGGCCTCCTGCGTGGTGTTCGACGGCCAGGGCCCGGTGCGCGCGCAGTACCGCCGCTTCAACATCCAGGGCGTCACCGGCGGGGACGATTACGCCGCCATGCGCCAGGCGCTGGAACGGCGCTTCCGCCGCGCGCTGGAGGAGGGCGTGGTGCCGGACCTGTTGCTGATCGACGGCGGCGCCGGGCAGTTGGCCCAGGCCCTCGACGTGGTCGCCTCGCTGGGCGTGACCGGCGTGGCCATGGTCGGCGTGGCCAAGGGCGAGGAGCGTCGCGCCGGGCACGAGGCCCTGGTCTTCCCCGACGGCCGCGAGATCCGCCCGGGCGCGGAATCGCCCGGCCTGCAGCTGATCCAGCAGGTGCGCGACGAGGCCCACCGCTTTGCCATCACCGGACATCGCGGCCGCCGCCAGAAGGCGCGCGAGACCAGCCGGCTCGAGGACATCGCCGGCATCGGACCGCGTCGCCGGGCGAGCCTGCTCAAGCACTTCGGCGGGCTGGTCGGGCTGCGCAATGCCGGCATCGAGGAGATTGCCCGGGTGGAGGGCGTCAACGCTGCCCTCGCGCGGCGCATCTATGCTTCACTACACGGGCTGGACGCTCCCGCCGCGGCGCCGACATCGTCATCGCCGCCGCCTTCGTCGCCCTCACCAGACCAGGAGTCGCCTTGAACCTCACCGTCCCCACGATGCTCACGATCCTGCGCATCGTCCTGGTCCCGGTGCTGGTGTTCTGCTTCTACTGGAGCAACCGCTGGTCGAACGTGCTGGCCTGCGCGGTGTTCGTGCTCGGCGCGCTGACCGACATCCTCGACGGCTGGATCGCCCGCCGCTACCAGCTCTATTCGGCCTTCGGCGCCTTCCTCGACCCGGTGGCCGACAAGCTGGCAGTGACGGTGGCCCTGTTCCTGATCGTGCAGTGGCACCACACCGTGCCGATCGCGCTGCTGTCGGCGGTTATCGTCGGCCGCGAAATCACCATCTCGGCCCTGCGCGAGTGGATGGCGCAGGTGGGCGCGCACGGCCTGGTGAAAGTGGCGGGCCTGGGCAAGCTCAAGACCATCGTGCAGATGACGGCCATCAGCTGCCTGATCTTCCGCGAGCCGCTGCTGGGCCTGCCGATCTTCCTCATCGGCGAGTGGCTGCTGGGCGTGGCGGCGGCGCTGACGCTGTGGTCGGGCTGGGACTACCTGCGCGCGGCCTGGCCGACGATGCGCAAGCGCGGATAGCCGCGTGCGCGCCAAGGGTTGACAGCGGCCGCCCGATCCTGAAAAATAGGCGTTCTCCGCGGGAATAGCTCAGTTGGTAGAGCACGACCTTGCCAAGGTCGGGGTCGCGAG
>CBININ010000031.1:0-13412 GCA_966250755.1 uncultured Gammaproteobacteria bacterium
TCCTTGGCGTCGCGGATGTCCATCAGCTCGATGTTCTTGATCGCCTCCACGCCCCAGCTGCCCAGCTGCGGCTGCACTTCCTTGGTGAAGGCCTCGCCGAAGCGGCTGCGGTCGAGCATGATCTGGTCGATCTCGTGCCCCGCCAGCACGGTGCGCACCGCGCCCTGCACGATCGCCGTCAGCTGCTCCTGCAACTCGTCGAAGGACGACACGCGCTGGGCCGCGGTGTTGGAATCGCTGATCCGGAAGAAGGCCATCACGTGCACGATGAAGGGCACGCGCTCCTTGTCGTAGGCGGCGTAGTCCGGCAGGTTGATGGAAAAGTTGGACACCGGCAGCATCACCTTGGTCAGGCCGACCAGCGGGATGCGCGAGGGCCACTCGTAGTAGGTGTTGCTGGCGAAGCCCTTGCCGTAGGAGACGGTGTTCTTGCGCGTCTGCACGATGTGCACTTCGTTCACCGGCACCACCCGGCGCATGCCGATGATCCAGAAGAACAGCATGGCGCCGATCGCCAGCGCGATGGCGGCGACGATGATCAGGACGAGGGAGAGGCCGAACAGCATCGTGACGCTCCGGAACGGTGGGTGCGGCCAGTATAGGCGGCCCCGTGGAGGCCGGCCGGTCTCGGAACCGAGACCGGCCGGGCGGGCGCTGCGCTAGGATGGAACCCTCCGGATCGGGGGACGGGTATGCGCGCTCACGGACTGCTGCTGGGGATGGGGTTGGTGCTGCTGGGGGCGCTCGGCGCGCCGCGGCCGGTGGAAGCGTCGGGCACCCTGTTCGACAAGATGAAATCGGTGCTGGAGGTGGTGGTCGATCCCGACACCATCGAGGTCGCCCGCTACGCGATCAAGCGACCCGCCGACGCGGCCACGCTGTTCGCGCGCGCGGCGGCGCAGGACTACCCCCTCTTTGCCCTCATCGGTGCGGCCAAGGCCGCGAAGAACCGCAACATGCCGGGTGTCGGCGTGTTCGACTACCCGCGCTGCATGGCGCCGATCGCCGCCGTGGACGCGGTGTTCGCGCATGCCAGCGACACCATCGACGACGCCCAGGGCAAGGCGGCCACCAATGCGGCGATGGGCACGGCCTCGGCGATCGCCGCCGAGTATGCCAAGGCACAGACCCAGCAAGCCAGGCAGGCGGCGATGGAGCAGTTGGCGCAGAGCGTGCCCTATTTCGGCGACCTGCCGCTGATCTGCGGCTTCGTGTTCGAGACCAACCTGCAAGGCGAGCGCAACATCCAGCAGATGGTCAACCAGACCGCGCAGGACGTGCGTACCGCCTACGAGGCCTTCAGCGACGGCGACATCGCCACCGGCACGTCGGTCCTGTTCACCCTGGGCGTCGGCAAGGACGCGGTGTGTTCGCTGGTGGACTCGGCGGTGCTCGGCGGCCTGATCGGCCGCACGCCGGGCCTGGGCGAGTTGGCGAAGGGCGCCTGCGCGGGTTTCGTCGGCGCGGTGATCGACGGCGTCAAGGGCCTGGTGAAGGGCGGGGTGGGCGCCGTGGAGGCGGGAGTGGACGCCGTGGCCAAGGGCACCCAGGCCGTGGCCTGCGCGGTCTATTCGCTGTTCGGCGATGGCTGCAGTTCGGCTGAGCCACCGCCGACCGGGCTGGGTAACGCCACCGCCTGGTGCGCGGGCCGCGGGGGCCTGGAGAGCTACCTGTCCAAGACCAACGCCGTCGATGACTACAACATGCGCTGCAATGACGGATCGACCTGCCGCATCCGGCCCGGGGGACCGCTGCAGTGCGCCACCGCGCAGGAGATCGCCGCGCGCCGCGCGCAGTTGATCGCCCAGGCGGAAGCCGATTTCCAGTCGAAATTGCCGGCGTGGGAGGCCGAATTCGACGCCCGCTGGCACCCGCAGTGCCAGGACGCGGATTGCAGGGCCGGGCTGGGCATCGTCAGGCTCAACGCCGTGCTGCTGGCCAGGCAGGCGCATGACAAGGACCCGGAAGCGCAGTACGCGATGGCCACCTACTTCATCTTCGAAGCCGCCGACCGCACCGCCGTCTCGGTGATCGACGACGGCCGCTACCGGCTGTGGCCGGCGAAGTGGGCGCAGGGATTCCGCGCCCGCTGGAACGAGGACTGCCAGGACGAGGTCTGCCGCAACGGCATCGCCTTCGTCGCCGCTTCCGCGCAGGTGCAGGTGCAGGCGAAGTCCAAGGCGACGCCACGGCCACCCTATGCCACCACCGCCACCGTCTACGCCGAGGCCGACAGGCAAGCCGCGGTGCTGGTGGCCGAAGCCGCGCAACGCGCCGTCGAATTCAACCGCAAGACCACCGCCGATGCGGGCGTGGCCTGGGAGATGCTCACCAACGCGATCTGGGGCAGGCAATGCGCCGACGCGCCCTGCCTGGCCGAGGTGAAGAAGCTGTCCGCGCAGATGCGCGTGGCGGCCAACCTTGTCCAGATGGGCGATCCCTCGCTGTCTTCGTTGGCGGTGCAGGGCAAGGTGGGCCCCGAGTACGGCGTGAAGTTCAAGGCGGCGATCGAGGCCTCGAAGGCGCGTGCGGCGGCGGCCCGGCCGCCGGTGACGGTGCTGGCCGCCCGCCCACCCGCATCGGTCGCCGCGCTGATGCAGAAACCGCGCTTCAAGCGTCCGCCCTCGCTGCTGCCGGCCGTGGGCCGACGCATCGCGCCGGCCGCGCCGGCGGCTTCGCGAGGCATGCCCGCGCTCACGCTCGTGCGCCCGACCGCGGCCGCGGCGCCGACGTTGTCGCTGGAGCGCGGCACCGACCGCATGGGCGGCGATTACCGCGGGTTCGCGCTGCGCCAGCCCGATCCGCAGCAGTGCCGCGAGGCCTGCGCGGCCGACGCGCGCTGCCTGGCCTACACCTACGTCAATCCCGGCGTGCAGCGCGCCGAGGCGATGTGCTACCTCAAGAACGTCGTGCCCGCGCCGCGGCGCGACGGATGCTGCACGTCCGGGGCGCGCCAGCCCTGAAATCCAAGGAGATCCGGATGTCCCTGCTTGCCGCCGCCCTGCTCGCCGCCGCTGCCGCCACGGCGCCCGCCACCCTGCGCGTGGACATCCAGCACTCCGGCCAGGCCGGCCGTGAAGCCTGGGCACTCGAGCGCGTGGTGGTCGAGCCGCTACCCTGGCCGGGCAATCCGGCGCGACCGATCGACGACAGCAATCGCGGCGTGAACCGGCTCGAGGTCGTGGATGCCGCCAGCGGCAGACTGCTGTATTCGCGCGGCTACAGCACCATCTTTGGCGAATGGCAGACCACCGACGAGGCGAAGTCGCTGGCGCGCAGCTTCCAGGAATCGCTGCGCTTCCCGATGCCGTCCGCGCCGGTGGACGTGCGGGTGATGAAGCGCGACGCCGCCAACGCCTTCGTGCCGGCCTGGAGCGTGCGGATCGATCCGAACGCGCTGGACGTCGAGCGCGTGGCCGATCCCGCGCCGGCGCAGCCGATCAAGGTCCACTACAGCGGCGATCCCGCCGGCAAGGTGGACCTGCTGATCCTCGGCGACGGCTACACGCAGGCCGAGCTGCCGAAGTTCGAGGCCAAGGCGCGGCAGATGGCGGCCCACCTGTTCAGCGTGTCGCCGTTCAAGGAGCATGCCGGCGACTTCAACGTCTGGGCGCTGACCGTGCCGGTGCCAGCCTCCGGCGTCAGCCGGCCGTCCACCGGCACCCACCGCGCCAGCGCGACCGGCATCCGCTATGACATCTTCGGCAGCGAGCGCTACGCGCTCACGCTTGACAACCGCAAGTTCCGCGACCTGGCGCAGTACGCGCCCTACGAGTTCGTCGAGATCGTGTTCAACAACGCGACCTATGGCGGCGGCGGGATCTTCGGCCAGTTCAGCACCGCGGCGGCCGACAACGACTGGATCGACTACCTGTTCGTGCACGAGTTCGGCCACCACTTCGCCGCGCTGGCCGACGAGTACTACACCTCGCCGACTTCGTACGGCGCCGCGCCAGGCGAGAAGGTCGAGCCCTGGGAGCCCAACGTCACCGCGCTGCACGATCCCGCCGCGCTGAAATGGAAGGACCGCGTCACCCCCGGCACGCCGCTGCCCACGCCCTGGCCCAAGGCGGCGTTCGAGGAATACGAACGTGGCATCCAGGCGCGCCGCGCCCGGTTGCGCGCCGACCGCCGTCCCGAGTCGGAGATGACGGCGCTGTTCAGGGAAGAGGCCGCGGGCGTGGAGAAGATCTTCGACCGCAGCCCGGTGCGCACCGCGGTGGGCGCCTTCGAGGGCGGCAACTACGAGGCCACCGGCTACTACCGGCCGCAGCTGCAGTGCCTGATGTTCGACCGCGTCAGCCCCTTCTGCCGGGTCTGCAGCGACGCCATCGAGGAAATCATCGCGCTGTACGCCGCCCCCGCTCAGCCCGTGAGCGCGTCCAGCGCGGCGTCGAACTCAGCCGCGTCGCCGTAGACCCGCATCCGGTCCTCGAGGCCGGTGAAGCGGCGAACGAAGTCGGCGGTCACCTGCACGTACTTCGAGCCGGTCAGCATGTGCACCGCCACCAGGCGGTCGCGCCGACGCACCAGCCAGGCGGCCCAGTCGTGGCTCACGTGCATGGTCGCGCCGCGGGTGGCGCGCGCATCCACGAACAGTTCCACACCGAGCTCTTCGGGAAGCAAGGCCTCGAGGCAACGCATCGGCAGGCTGCCGAATTCGCCGACGTCATGACCTTCTATTCGCAACACCAGCACGGTTGGCGCGCGCCGCGCGATCACCTGCGTACAGGCATCGGAAACCAGGCGGGTCGTCGCGGAAGGTCGCATGGCCGCATTATGCCGCGCGTATCGTAAGATCGCGCTTCCCGGACCCGGACCGTTCCCATGATCGTCGGCATCGACCTCGGCACCACCAATTCCCTGGTCGGCATCTACCGGGAGGCGGGGGTCGAACTGGTGCCCAATGCGCTTGGCGACCTGCTGACGCCTTCGGTGGTCAGCCTCGACGACGAGGGGCACGTGCTGGTGGGCCGCGCGGCGCGCGACCGCCTGGTCACCCATCCGCTGCAGACCGCCGCGGCCTTCAAGCGCTACATGGGCAGCAGCAAGCAGCTCGACCTGCGGCGCCGCCTGTTCCGGCCGGAGGAGCTGTCGGCGCTGGTGCTGCAGTCGCTGCTGGCGGACGTCGAGGCCTACACGGGCGAAAAGCCGACCGAGGCGGTGATCAGCGTGCCGGCCTACTTCGGCGACGCCCAGCGCAAGGCCACCCGCGCCGCCGGCCAGGTCGCCGGCATCAAGGTGGAGCGTCTGGTCAACGAGCCCACCGCCGCGGCGCTGGCCTACGGCCTGGACGCGCGCATGGACGGCTCGACCTTCATCGTGCTGGACCTGGGCGGCGGCACCTTCGACGTGTCCATCCTGGAGATATTCGACGGCGTGATGAAGGTCCATGCCAGCGCCGGCGACACCCGGCTGGGCGGAAACGACTTCGTCAATGCCCTGTTCGAGCAGTGCAGCCGCGAACTGCAGTTGCCGGTCGCCAGGTCCACGCCGGTCGAGCTGGGCTTGCGGATGGCGGCGATGGAGCGCCTGAAGATGCAGCTGAGCACGGCCGACGAGGCCGAGGCGCACTTCCAGGCCGAGGGCCAGCCGCGCAGCTGGTCGATCACCGAGGCGCGCTTCGCGCAACTGGTCGAACCCTTGCTGCAGCGCATCCGCAAGCCGATCGAGCGCGCGATGCGCGACGCGCGCATCACCGAGTCCGACCTGTCGGAGGTGGTGCTGGTCGGCGGCGCCTCGCGCATGCCCTGCATCGCGCGGCTGGTGGTGCGCATGTTCGGGCGCCTGCCGCTGCGCCACGTCAATCCGGATGAGGCCATCGCCCGCGGCGCGGTGGTGGCGGCGGCGATGAAGGCACGCCATGCCGCGCTCGAGGAAGTCGTGATGACCGACGTGTGCCCGTACACGCTCGGCGTCGGCATTTCGATGGAGGACGGCCGCGGCGGCCACACCCACGGCCACTTCTCGCCGATCATCGAGCGCAACCTGACGGTGCCGGTGAGCCGCTCGAGCACCTACTACCCGGTGCACGACCGCCAGCGCCAGATCCAGCTGGAGATCTACCAGGGCGAGAGCCCGTTCGTGGCCAGCAACATCCTGCTCGGCCAGCTCGACGTCGCCCTGCCCGGCGGCCTGCCGCGCGAGCAGGCCGGGGTGGAGACGCGCTTTACCTACGACATCAACGGCGTGCTGCAGGTGGAGGCGACGGTGCTGCACACCGGCCAGACGGTCGAGGTCGTGCTCAAGGGCGACAACGCCGCGCTGTCGATGGAGGAGATCCGCGAGCGCCTGGCTGCGCTGTCGCACCTCAAGCGCCACCCGCGCGAGGCGCAGGAGAACCTGGCGACCCTGGCGCGGGCCGAGCGCGTGTACGAGGAGTGCCTGGGCGAGGAGCGCGTCTTCCTGCAGGGCTGGCTGTCGCGCTTCAAGGCCACGCTGGAGCGGCAGGATCCGGAGGAGATCGCGCAGCTGCGCGAGGCCTTCGAGCAGGTGCTGGCCGAGCTCGAGACGGCGCGCGGCTGATGTCGCCGTTCAAGGTGCTGGGGCTGACGCGCCGCGCCAGCCTGGTCGAGGTCAAGCGTGCGTACGCGCGGTTGCTCAAGCGGCACCGGCCCGACGAGGACCCGGTCGCGTTCCAGCGCATCCACGAGGCCTTCGAGGCCTGCGTGGCGCGCTGCCGGGAGCGCGATGCGCGCGAGCGCGCGCAGGCCCTGGCGGCGGTGCCCGCGGAAGGCCCTGACGGTGCCGCCGCCGCCGAGGAGGACGACAATCCGTACGCCTTTCCCGCCGAGGCGCACGACGAGGACGAGGACGCGCCGGGTGCCTACGCGCCCGAGACTGCCGACGAAACTCGCGTCGCCCCGTCGCCGCGCCAGGCCGACGAACTCGAGCACCTGGTCCGGGAGACGCTCGCCCACCTTGAGTCCGACGAACCGCAGGCGCTGTACGCCTGGCTGGCCGGCGAAGAACGGCTCTACCCGCTGTCGCGCAAGCGGGCGGTGTCCGAGCGCGTGCTGGCCCATGCCTCGGTGCTGGAAGACCTGGACTGGCGGCGCTGGGACGCGGTATTCCGTTTCTTCGAGGTCGACTCGGTGGCCGACCCGCGCCTGCGCAACGACTACTTCGCCCACCGGCTGTGGCTGCAGGTGCGCGCCGACGAGCGCTTCCAGCACCAGTTGGAGGTGCTGCGCGCAGGCCGCCACGACACCTTCGCCGACCGCCTGCTGATGCGCGAGCTGCTCGACCCGCCGGAGCCGGGGCGCACCCTGCTGCTGCTGGCGGTGCCGGGCCTGGCCAACCGCCTGCGGGCGCGTTACGACGAACTCGCCGCCGCCGACCTCCCACGTACGGAAGCCGTGGTTTCGCCGCGCATGCATTCGCTGTGGCTGCCGCTCACCGACCCCGGACGCCTGGACTGGCGACGCTTCGCGACCGCTTACCTGCAGGCGGCCGTGGTGTGCGGCGGCGTGATCGGCCTGTTCAGTCTTTCGGCGAACAACGACCTGGCCAGGTACCTGCGCATCACCGGCGTCACCCTGGCCATCTTCGCCGTGCCGTGGACTGCCTGGACCCTGCTGCGCTGGGGCTGGCGACGCTACATCGCCTGGCGCGGCGAGGCCTACGGGGAGGGCGAGGCGCCCGTGGGCGCGCCTGTCCATGCCGACCAGCTGTCGGTGCTGGTTTTGACCGGGCTGGCCTGCGTACTGGGCACCTGGGCGCTGGCCTGGCGTGCGCAATGGCAGGGGCCCGCCTTCCTGTTCCATGGCTTTGCCTTGCTGGTCGGCCTGCGCATGGTGGCCGGCGACGACCAGCGCCAGCGCTGGGATGCGTACCTGCTGTGGCTGGCGCTGTCCGCCTGCCTGTGGCGGCTGTTTTCGAGGTGGTCCGGCGCGGAGTTCGGATGGGACGCATCCTTCATCGTGCCGGCCTCCGCGTCGGCAGTCGGCCTGCTGGTGATCGCGGACTTCCTGGAAGCACGGCGCCGGGGCATCTCGGTCGCGGAGGCCAGGACCCGCGTGGGCTGGGTGCACCTCGCGCTGGTCGTCGCCGCCGTGCCCGGCTTCGTGGCGCTGCTGCTCTAGCCGGCCGTCGCGGCGCTCAGGGCAGGCCAACCTGCTGCTGCAGCATCACCCGCAGCACGTCCGCCGGCACCGGCTTGCTGAAGAGATAGCCCTGGGCTTCGTCGCAGTCCAGGTTCAGCAGCATCGCCGCCTGTTCCTCGGTCTCCACGCCTTCGGCCACGACCTTGAGCTTGAGCGAGTGGGCCAGGGCGATGATCGAGGACACCAGCACCAGGCCGACCGGACCGCTGGTCATGTCGGTGACGAAGGCGCGGTCGATCTTGAGCGCGGTGATCGGCAGCCGCGCGATGTAGCTCAGCGAGGAGTAGCCAGTGCCGAAATCGTCCACCGCGATGCTGACGCCGAGCTGCCTGACCTGCTCGAGCAAGCCGATCTTCTTGTCCACGTCCTGCATGATCACGCTCTCGGTGATCTCCAGTTCCAGCGCCTCGGGCTCGGCGTGGCCAGCCACCAGGCCGGCCAGCCGACTGTGGAAGTCGGGACGATTGAGCTGCAGAGGCGAGACGTTCACCGCCACCCGCAGCGGCGCGGCGCCGGCCATGCGCCAGGCGCGCAGGTCCGCCAGCGCCTGCTGCAACGCCCACTGCCCGACCGCGCCGATCAGGCCGGTCTCCTCGAGCACCGGGACGAAGCGGTTCGGCGGCACCAGGCCGCGCTCCGGGTCCTGCCAGCGGATCAGGGCCTCGACGCCGCAGATGCGCCGGTCGGTGAGCCGCAGCTTGGGCTGGTAGTGCAGCACGAACTCGCCACGTTCGATCGCCCGGCGCAGGCGCGTCTCCATCACCATCGCCTCGCTGGCGCTGGCGTTCATGCCGGGGGCATAGAAGACATACGGCTCGACCGCGCTGCGGGCGCGCCGCAGCGCCGACTCGGCATTGCGCAACAGCGCCTCGGGATCATCGCCGTCGCCGGGATACACCGCCGCGCCGATCCGGCAGCCCATGCGGATCTCCTCGCCGCCGACCACGAAGGGCGCGTCGAAGCAGCGGCTGGCGATCTGCTCGAAGTCGCGCACGAGCTCGGCGGGCGAACGGCGCTCGACCACCTGCAGCGCGAACAGGTCGGGACCGACGCGAGCGGCGAAGGGGTCGACCGCACGGATGCGCGCCGCCACCTGGGTGAGCAGTTCATCGCCGGCGCGGCGGCCGAGGGTTTCGTTGATGCGGCGGAAACGCACCAGGTCCAGCAGCGCCACGCAGGCGACATGGCCCCAGCGTTCGGCTTCCGGCAATTGCTGCGCCAGCAGTTCGGCGAACATCGCCCGGTTCGGCAGGCCGGTGAGCGCATCGTGGTTGGCGAGGTAGCGGATGCGGTCGGCCTTCATCAGCCGGTCCAGCGCGAAGGCGATGTCGTCCGCCAGCCCGCCCAGGAGTTCGGTCTCCTCGGCGTCGAAGAAGCCCGCCGTCGGCGCGTGGATGGAAATGGCGCCAACCGTGACGCCCTCGGCGACCAAGGGAAAGAGGGCAAGGGCGAGCGAGCCGCTCGCCACCAGCTGTTCGCGCATGACCACGCGCGGGTCATTCGCGACGTCATTGCACACAACGGGCTGGTTGCCGTCGAGGGCCTGGTGGATGACGCCTCCCGTCTCGGAGCCCATGTCGATGAGGCCGGCTTGCAGCCGCTCGAAGTAGGCAGCGTTCCCGCCGGCCCAGGCCATCAGGCGGATCGGGTCGATGCCTTCGTCGACCAGCCCGATCCAGGCCTTGCTGAAGCGGCCGGTGTCCACCAGGATCCGGCAGGCCTGGTGGAACAGTTCATCGCGGTCGGCGGCGCGCACGATCAGGCTGTTGATCGCGCCGAGGACCGCGTACACCCGGTTCAGCCGGCGGATCTTGCTTTCGGACTCGTGCTGTTCGGTGACGTCCTGCAGCGTGTTGAAGGTGCACAGTCCGGCGTCGTCGTCGGGCTGCACGGGCAGCGTCTCGAGGGTGTGGCGCAGGTAGCGCCAACCCTCGCCGTGGCGCACGCGGTAGGTCAGGTCCAGGCGCCGGCGGGTGCGGCGCGCCTCGGCGGAGGCGGCACGCACGCGGGGCTGGTCGTCGGGATGGACGCGCTCGATCCATTGCGCCGCACTGCGCGGGAGGTCCCCAGGCTCGACTCCCAGCAGCAGGGCGAAGGACTCCGAACTCGCCGCCAGGCGACCTTGCTCGTCCACGATCGCGTGGGCCATGCGCGCCAGTTCCTGGGCGCGCCGCAGGCCCGCCTCGCTCGCCAGCAGCGCCTGCTGCGCGCGGCGGCGCTCGGCGACGTCGCGGATGGTCGCCATCACCAGCGGCCCGAGCTCGGTGTCGATCGGGCTCAGGCGGATCTCCAGCGGGATCAGTACGCCGTCGCGGCGCTGGCCGAACAGTTCGCGGTCATGCCCCATCGCGCGGGCCGTCGGCTGGGCGGTATAGCCGGCGCGCAGCGCCGGGTGGCTGGCGCGGCTGGTGGGCGGTACCAATTCCTCGATCATGCGCCCGTGCAATTCGCCCGGCCCGTAACCGAACAAATGCGCGGCCTGGGGATTGGCGAGCACGATCCGGCCGCCGCGATCGACCATGAGGATGCCCTCGGGCAACGATTCAAGCAGCTGCCCGAATCGCGACTCGATGGGTTCGGCCCGGCGTCGGACGGCATCGTCCACGGCGTCCTCCTCATTCCTGGCCCGAGTATAGGCACGGCCCATGGACAAGCGGGTGATCCGGGTCGTCGGCTCACTATTGCGTCAACCGACCCCTGGGTGCGGCCCCATGGCGTGGCCGCCTTGACGTCCGTTCACGTTGTCCAATGCAGCCGGATCATTCCGGCCCGGCCGGGAGGGAGGGGCGGGACCGGGGGGAGCCGGTCCCGCAGCTTCGTGCGGGCGTCAGCGACCTGGCTGGGTCTTGGCGTCGATCGCCTGGCGCTGCTCGCGCAGCGAGGAACCGGAGCGATGGAAGCGCGGCGTCGCCATCTCGGCGGAGGCCCGCGTGCCACGTCGGCGGACCGCGCCGGAGCGGCCTTCCTGCAGGTCCGCGCCGGCGGCCAGAATGCGGCCGAAGGTCGCCGCCACCGTGCGTTCGTCGTCGTCGAAGTCGCCGTGGTGGGTGGCCTCGGACGCATGCGGCGAACCCATCGGCTGGCCGTTCGGCGCCAGCACCGTCTCGACGCCGAGCGCAGCGAGCTCGTCGCGGAAGGCGCGGGTCCAGAATTTCTCCATGCCCAGGATCGGTACGCCGTCGCGGAACATGGGGATGCGCGCCTTCGCCTCGAAGGCGTTGGACACCATGTACAGCAGCGACTTGTTGTAGATCTTCGCGCAGTTGTCGTCGCGCTCGATGTCGTCGCGCAGCGCGAACAGCGCGAACTTGCCGATCGCCTTGCGCTTGATCGCCGGCAGGTAGTACTGGCGGAACAGCTCGACGGTGCAGGCCGGCGCCCACAGCGTGGCGGTGGTGATCTTCAGGCCGCGCTCGCCCAGCAGCTTGACCAGCGGCCCGTGCAGGATCGAGCCGGCGCTGTGGCCGACGACGTGGATCTCCAGCCTCGGGAACTTCTTCGCCAGCGCCTTGAGGTGGTCGGCGACCAGCACCGCCGCCCCCTCGCCCTGGCTGGTGCGCAGCGCGTTCTCCTTCATCTCGTCCCAGGCCGACTTGCCGGTGAGCGCGCGCGCCAGCGGCTCGAGCGCGTCATCCAGCCGGTCGAGCATGAAGTCCTTGGCCGCGTCGAGTGCGCCCTCCGGCCGGCGCCGGCGCACCGCGTCCTGCAGGATGTTGGTGATGGTGGTCCAGTAGTCGGTGCGCCAGATGAAGGCCAAGGGGTAGACACCGGCCCCCAGAAGCGTGGGGCGGTACTCGGCCAGGCGTTGCACCGCCGCCTGCTCGCCCACCAGGCCGCCGTGCGCGTACAGCAGGATGCGCGGTGCATCGAAGTGCTTGAAGGCCTCCGGGATGTCGTGCGCGAACACGTGCGCCAGCTCGTCCGGCGTGCTGCCGTAGTCGCCACCGGCCTTGAGCGTGCCGTTGTTGCCGACGCTGATCACGTGCGGGCGCAGGTCGGCGTAGCTGTAGGTCGCCGATTGCCCCCCCGCGCGCGAATGCGCCTGCGCGGTCGCCTCCGGCCGCCGGATGACGACGGGCGCGCCCAGGCGTGCGACCCAGACGTCGGTCCCGTTCGCAAGCCAGTCGTCGTAGCTGATGCGGGCGAAGCCGCCGCGGCCCCAGTCTTCGCCCCAGCTGTTCTGGATCCAGAAGCCCTGGTCGTCGTAGGCGACGATGGCGAAGGCATGCCCGCCCAGGATGGCGTCGCTTTGCACGATGACGCCGGTCTCGTCCACCTCGTCCCAGCCGCTGTGCACCGAGGCGGTGGCATAGAGGATGCCGACCTCGGCGATCGCCGAGTGCATCGCCACCAGGTTCTTGTGGTTGACGCGGAAGTAGGCGCCCAGCGGGCGATGGCAGGCGTCGGCGGCGCGCTTGGCGGTGAGTCCCTCGCCATCGTGCTTCGGCGTCCTCCACAGCGAGCCGGAACACACGCCGTGCTTGTGCCAGCCCTTCATCGCGCCGCGCGCGCTGGAGCCGGAGTAGTCCTCGCCCGGCCATTCGTCGTAGCGCCGCGCCAGCTTGTAGAACATGCGCGGGCTGACCGGGTCGGCGTCCGGATTCACGCGGCGCCGGCGCAGCAGGTAGTTGGCGACCGTGGCCAGGCCGTAGCCGGTGCAGGCGCCCTCGCTGCCCTGGTCGAGGATGGGCACGCCGTGCTCGAGGTAGTCGCCGAGCGGGATCAGCGAGGGCACTTCCACCAGCGAGGGCACGTACATCAGGTCGCGGAAGTCCATCGCGTCCGGGCGCGCGTCGAGCTTGGAGAGCTGGCGCGCGGCGGCTGCGCGCTTCGGCGCGGCGGGCAGGCTCTCGGCGCCGCGCGGGAACAGCGGCGATTCCTTCGGTTTGCGCTTGCCGGCGCCGGCGGCCGCGGCCGGGAAGGCGGACTTCAACACCTCTTTCGCCCGGCGGTAGTACGCCTCGCGATCGGCGAGTCCGTTGTAGCCGCCGTTGATGCGCTTGGTCACCGCCCTGAAGTCGCCGGCGTCGGCCAGTGCGTTCAGGCCGTTCTTCGTCCAGTACACGCCGGCGATGTCGAAGCCATGCTCCGGCCTGGCCGCCAGTTCCGGCTGGCCGACGAGATCGACGCCGAGTTCCTTGCCGTAGCGCACGTAGTTGGCGCGGCCGGTGACCTGGATCGGGCCGCGGCCCTTGAAGCGATAGCCGTCGCCTGCCTGGGTGTTGCCGAGGTCGCGGGCGAGCGGCGTGTCGGGCTCGTAGCGGCGCTGCGCCGCGGTCGGGCCCCAGATCTCCTCCATGTAGCGGA
>CBININ010000032.1:0-13373 GCA_966250755.1 uncultured Gammaproteobacteria bacterium
TCGAAGTAGTCGTACTCGATCGCGTAGCCGGGCCGGGTGATGTGCGCGTTCTCCAATCCCGGAATCGATTGCACCAGCGCCAGCTGCACGTCGAAGGGCAGCGAGGTGGAGATGCCGTTGGGATAGACCTCGTGGGTGTCCAGGCCCTCGGGCTCGAGGAAGATCTGGTGCGAGTCGCGTTCGGCGAAGCGCACCACCTTGTCCTCGATCGAGGGGCAGTAGCGCGGGCCCACGCCCTCGATCACGCCCGAGTACATCGGCGAGCGGTCCAGTCCGCCGCGGATGATCTCGTGCGTGCCTTCGTGAGTGTGGGTGATCCAGCACGGGACCTGGCGCGGATGCGCGCGCGCGCCGCGCAGGAAGCTGAAGCCGGGGATCGGGTCGTCGCCGGCCTGCTCCTGCAGCCGCGAGTAATCGATCGTGCGGCCGTCGATGCGCGGCGGCGTGCCGGTCTTCAGGCGCGCGACCTTGAACGGCCCGTCACGCAGGCGTTCGGCCAGGGTGGTGGCGGGCGGATCGCCGGCGCGTCCGCCCGCGTGGCTCTGCAGGCCGACGTGGATACGCCCGGCCAGGAACGTGCCCGCGGTCAGCACCACCGCCCGTGCGCGGAAGCGCAGGCCCGATTGCGTGAGCACGCCGCGCACGTGGCCGCCTTCGATCTCGAGGTCGTCCACCGCCTGCTGGAACAACACCAGGTTCGGCTGCGATTCCACCGCGCGGCGGATCGCCGCCTTGTACAGCGCGCGATCGGCCTGCGCGCGGGTGGCGCGTACCGCCGGCCCCTTGGAGGCGTTGAGCGTGCGCCACTGGATGCCGGCCGCGTCCGCGGCCAGGCCCATGGCGCCGCCGAGCGCGTCGATCTCGCGCACCAGGTGGCCCTTGCCGATGCCGCCGATCGCCGGATTGCAGCTCATCGCGCCCACCGTCTCGATGCTGTGGGTCAGCAGGAGCGTGCGCGCGCCGGCCCGCGCCGCGGCCAGCGCGGCCTCGGTGCCGGCGTGGCCGCCACCGATCACGATCACGTCGAAGGCTTGCGGGTGGAGGCTCATGGCGGCTTGGCGTGAATCCTGCAGTCGGTGGTGCGAAGGGGAGGGCATTGTCGCGCAGGGATGGCGGGGCGGCCACCGCGATGGGTGGGTTGGCACGATCCCTGCATTACCCCTGATGCACCCAATGCGGCCATACGCCGGGGGGCGTCGACAGGCCGAAAGGCCGTCAAGGTCCGCATGGGAATGCCGGCTGGGAGTTCCGGGGGGAACTCCCAGCTTTTTTTTGTCCGCACCGCGCGGAACTGCGAGGCGGCTCACGGTTTCGTCGCCGTTGCATCGGACTTCCCGGGGGGTGTCGGGCCCGATGGGCCGTTGCCGCAGGTCCGCGGGACGTCTCGCCGAAGCGGCAAGATGTCCAGACGCCCCCGGGCGACGCGTGGCGCTGTGTCAAAAAGCGACGCGCTGGGTCAGTTGCCGTCCTTCTCCTCCGACCGCGGCGGCGGCTCCCGTCGCGGAGCCTCCCGGCGGGACGGGGCCGCGCGGGGATACCGCGGCGGGGGCTCATCGCCTTCCATCGACGTGGCGTCGCGCGGGCGCCGTGATGTGCGCTCCTCGGCGCGGCGCGGCGGCCGGGTATCCCGGGGTGCCACGGGGTCGCGGGCATCTGCATCGTCGCCCGGGGCCGGCGCCGTCCGCGGGCGCGGCCGCCAACGCTCGTGCGGGCGCGCGTCGTACCAGCCATCGCGCGAGCGTCGGGCGTGGTGGCGCCACGGGTCGCCGAAGAACAGCTGGAAGTCGTAGCGAGGGAACGGGTCGGCCCAGCCCCAGCCGCCGGGCGGACAGTAGCGATAGCGCACCGAGCAATAGCCGCCATAGCCGTAGAACGGAGAACCGTACCAGCCGTCGTACCAGCCGCCGCCGTGCAGCCAATAAAAGTCGTCGAAGAAGGGGTCGCCGACGTAGCGGACATTGTCGTAGGACCGTCCGACGTAGTAATCGCCGCGACCGTCGCCGGCTCCCGCGTAGTAGCTGCCGTCGCCATGGCGCAGGCCCTCGGGGGCGCTTGCGCAGGCCCCAAGCCCGGCGGCCAGCACGAAGCCCGCCACGATCCGACCGACACCCCGACAGGCTTCCATGGGCCACCCCTTACGCTGCACGGCCAGTGTCGGCGGGTCGCGTTGAATTGGTGCTTAATCCCGCCGTCGCGACCGCGTCACTTCGACGATAATCATGCACCGCTCGAACAAGGATGGCACATGGCCCTGCACCAGGCTTCGGGTCGCTGGCGACTCGGGCTCGCGCTCGCGCTGGTGACCGCCGCGTGCTGGTCCACCTTGCCGGTCGCGCTCAAGGTCACCCTTGACCGCCTCGACCCGTACACGCTGACCTGGATCCGCTTCGTCATCGCCGGCGCGATCATGCTCGCGTGGCTGGCGGCGCGCGACGGGCTGCGCGGCTTCGCCACCCTCGATCGGCGGCGCTGGGGCCTGCTGGCGCTGGCGGGCGTGCTGCTGATCGGCAACTACGTGTTCTACCTGCTCGGCGTGCAGCACAGCACGCCGGGCAATGCCCAGTTGCTGATCCAGCTGGCACCGCTGCTGATGGCGCTCGGCGGCATCCTGGTGTTCCGCGAGCGTTACCGCCCGGGCCAGTGGTTGGGCCTGGGCATCATCGCCGGCGGGCTGTGGCTCTTTTTCCGGGACCAGGCCGGGCACTCGAACGTTGGCGCGCACGAGTATGCGTTGGGCTCGACCCTGGTGGTCGTCGCCGCGTTGGTGTGGGCCGGTTACGCGCTGATCCAGAAGCAGTTGCTGCTGCGGCTGTCGTCGCCGGCGATCATGCTGTTCATCTACCTGCTGGCGAGCCTGCTGCTGTTTCCGCTGGCGCACCCGCGCCAGCTGCTGGCGCTCGACGGCGTCGGGTTCGCGCTGCTGGCCTTCTGCGCGCTCAACACCCTGGTCGCCTATGGCGCCTTCGCCGAGGCGCTGGTGCACTGGGAGGCCTCGCGGGTGTCCACGGTGCTGGCGCTGACGCCGCTGCTGAGCCTGGCGGTGATCGCCGGCGTGCATGCGCTGTGGCCGTCGGCGGTGGCGGCCGAATCGGTGGGCGCGGCCGGCTACGCCGGGGCGCTGCTGGTGGTGGCCGGCTCGGCCATGGCCGCGCTGCTGGGAAATCGAAAAGAGAAGACCGCATGAGCTGGCCGACCTACGCCGACGTCGAGGCCGCCGCCGCGCGCATCGCCGGCCTCGCCGAGGTGACGCCGGTGCGGCGCTCGCGCTCGCTCGACGCGCTGGCGGGCGCCGAGCTGCACTTCAAGTGCGAGAACCTGCAGCACGTCGGCGCCTTCAAGTTCCGCGGCGCCTGCAACGCGGTGTTCGCGCTCACCGACGCCGAGGCCGCGCGCGGCGTGGTGACCCATTCCTCCGGCAACCACGGCGCCGCGCTGGCGCTGGCGGCGCGCCGCCGTGGCATCGCCGCGCACGTGGTGGTGCCGAGCGGCGCGGTGCCTGCAAAGGTAGCCGCCATCCGCGCCTTCGGCGCCACCGTGCACGAATGCGCGCCGACCCTGGCCGCGCGCGAGGCGCGGGTGGTCGATGTGCTGGCCGAGACCGGCGGTCGGCTCGTGCATCCCTACACCGACCCGCTGGTGATCGCCGGCCAGGGCACGGCGGCGCTCGAGTTGATGCGAGAAGTCCGCGGGCTCGACGTGCTGGTGACGCCGGTCGGCGGCGGCGGCCTGGCCTGCGGCACCGCGCTGGCGGCCTCCGGGCAGGCGCGGGCAATCCCGGTGGTCGGAGCCGAGCCCGAGGGCGCGCCCGATGCGCACGATTCGCTGGCGCGCGGGGAACGGGTGACGGCGATGACGCCTGACACGATCTGCGACGGCCTGCGCGCCTTGGTCGGCCCAATCAACTTCGAGCTGATGCGCGCCCACGGCGTGGACGTGCGCCTGGTCGGCGACGACGAAGTGCGCGCGGCCATGCGCCTGGCCTGGGAGCGCCTCAAGCTGGTGATCGAACCGAGCGCGGCGACCGTGCTGGCGGCGGTGCTGCGTTATCCCGGGCGATTCGCCGGGCGACGCGTGGGCCTCGTGCTGTCGGGCGGCAATGTAGAGTTCCCCCCATCCTGATCCGGAGCGCGCCATGACCGACGAACAGATCCAATGGACCGGCCACCCCTCGCAGTGGCAGAACCTGGGCTGGTTCCTGGCCTGCCTGCTGGTCGTACCGATCCCCTTCGCGCTGTGGAAGTGGCTGGAGACGCGGCACACGGTGTACACGCTGACCGACCAGCGCCTGAAGTTCACCCGCGGCGTGCTCACCCGTACCACCGAGGACCTGGAGCTCTACCGCGTGCGCGACACCCGCTTCGAGCAGGGTTTCTTCGAGCGCCTGCTGGGACTGGGGCGGATCCGCCTGTACACGACCGACGAGACCTCGCCGGAGATCGTGCTGCCCTACATCGCCGACGCCGAGGGCGTGCGCGAGCAGATCCGCGGATTGGTGGAAGCGCGGCGCGACGCCAAGCGGGTACGCTACCTGGACGCGGAGTAAGTTGGGCCACGGCCGACCCACCGGCCGCGGGAGCGATGCAGGTCTTTCAACGCACGCGGCGGGGGATGCGGTCGGCTGGGAAGGTGGCGATGTCGCTTTCGCCCTCACGCCGCGGCGCGCCGGCCTCCGGCGCCCAGGCCATCGCGGTGAGCACTTCCCAGGTGCTGGGCAAGCGGCCTTCCTCGCGGCGCGATTCGTAGGCAGCGACCATCGCGCGCTGGCGGCCGCGGCCGCCGAGGCCGCGCGGGCGCTGCACGCGGGCGTCGCCGGCGCCGATCGCGCGCAACTCGCGCAGCAGCGTCATCACGTCGGGATAGGTCAGCGTGAACAGCTCGCGTTGCACCACCGGATTGCGGAAGCCCGCCGCCATCAGCGCATCGCCGACCTGCTGGATCGCCGCGAAGGGCGACAGCGGCGGCTGGCGCTCGCCGGCCTCGAGGTAGGCCTCGCGCAGCTCGACAAGGGTGTCGGGCCCGAAGGTAGAGAACAGCAGCAGCCCGCCCGGCCGCAGCACGCGGCGGAACTCCGCCAGTGCCGCCGGCAGGTCCTGCACCCACTGCAGGCAGAGGCTGGAGAACAGCAGGTCCACGCTGCCGTCGGCGAGCGGCAGGTGCGAGGCATCGGCGCAGAGGCGCTTGACCGGGCGCCAGAAGCGCGTGTGCCTGCCGACCTGGCGCAGCATCGGCAAGGCGAGGTCGAGCGCGATCACTTCCGACTTCGGCCAGCGGCCCTTGATCGCGCCACTGGCGCGGCCGGGGCCGCTGCCGACGTCGAGGACGCGCAGCGGGCGCTTCTCGCCGAGCACCTCGAGTTGCTCGAGCAGGCGCGATTCCACCTCGCGCTGCAGTACCGCCACCTCGGCGTAGCCGGCGGCGGCGCGGCCGAAGCTGTGGCGCAGGCGGCGGCGGTCGAACAGGCTCATGCGGGAAGATCCGCGTGGAAGGCACGCACGGCGTCGGCGACCTGGTCGCCGTGGCTGAGGAAGGGCGCGTGGCCGCCGTGCTCGATGCGCAGGAAGCGCGCCCCTGGCGCCTGCGCCGCCGCGGCCTGCATCGCCTGCGGGAACACCAGCCGGTCGCGGCGTCCGGCGATCCACAGGCTCGGCATCCGCAGCGCCGGCAGGCCCGGGCGCAGGTCGCTGTCCTGCAGCACCGCCAGGCCCTCGGCCAGACGCGCGGCGGACGGCTCGCAGACCGCGAACACCTGCGCGCGCAGCAGCCGCAGTTCCTCGCGCACGTGGTCGGAGCCTTGCGCCTCGAGCATCAGGAAGCGGTCGATGGTGGCGCGGTAGTCGCGGCCGAGTTCACTTGCGAAGGTCTCGAACACGCCCGGGTCCATGCCTTGCGGCCAGTCCTCGCCGCGCACGAAACGCGGACTCGCGCAGAGCATCACCAGCCCCCGCACCGCGGCGGGCCGCGTCTGCGCGGCATGCAGCGCGACCAGCCCGCCGAGCGACCAGCCCAGCCACGGCGCCGGCGGCGTGCGCGCGGCCACCGCCGCGGCGGCGGCCTCGAGTTCCAGCGGGAGCGCGCTGTCGCGGTTGAAGCCATGCCCCGGCAAGTCCACCAGGTGCAGCGTGAAGTCGCCGCGCAGGCGCTCGATCAGCGGGCCGAAGATCCCCGAGTGCATCGCCCAGCCGTGCAGCAGCACCAGCGGCGGGCCGCCGCCGATCGTCTCGACGTGCATGTCAGGCGCCCGCGGTTTCGAGCGGCAGGCAGGTGTCGGCCAGCGCCTGCACCAGCGCGTCCACCTCGGCCTCGGTGTGCGCCGCGTTCAGCGTCACCCGCAGGCGCGCCTGGCCCTCCGGCACGCTCGGCGGACGGATCGCGCCGACCAGGAAGCCGCGCGCCTGCAGCGCCGCCGAGGCGGCGAGCGCGCGCTCGTTGCTGCCGAGCAGCACCGGCTGGATCGGCGTGTAGCTCTCGCCCAGCGGCAGGCCGGCGCGCAGGCCGGTGCGGCGGAAGCGCATCATCAGCGAGGCCAGTCGCGCGCGCCGCCAGGGCTCGCCGCGGATCAGCCGCAGGGAGGCGCGCATCGCCGCCGCCATCGCCGCCGGCGGCGCGGTGCTGAACAGGTAGGGCCGCGCCGTCTCGGCGACATGCCCGACCAGCGCATCCGAGCCGAGCAGCAGCGCGCCCTGCCCGCCGAAGGCCTTGCCGAGCGGCAGCACGAGCAGCGGAATCTCGGCGGCGCCGAGGTTGGCCACGCCGACGGAGCCGCGGCCCTCCGGCCCGATCACGCCGATGCCGTGGGCGTCGTCCACGTAGAGCAGCGCGTCCTGGCTGCGCGCGAGCACGGCGAGGTCGCGCAGCGGCGCCAGGTCGCCGTCCATGCTGAAGACGCCGTCGGTGGCCACCATCGCCGCGCCCTCGCGCGGCCCGAGCAGCTGCCGCATCGCCGCGGCGGCATCGCGGTGCGGATAGCGCCGCAGTTCGC
The DNA here is from genome assembly GCA_966250755.1 of uncultured Gammaproteobacteria bacterium. Classification (GTDB taxonomy): domain Bacteria; phylum Pseudomonadota; class Gammaproteobacteria; order Xanthomonadales; family Xanthomonadaceae; genus Arenimonas. The sequence goes on from CBININ010000032.1 coordinate 6,980, forward strand.
AGCCGGCCAGGCGCGCGCCGTCGAGCAGGCAGGCGTGGTTCTTCTTGTCCTGCACGCAGACGTCGCCGGCTTGCAGCAGCGACTGCATCACCGCCAGGTTGGCGAGGTAGCCGCTGCCCAGGTACAGCGCGCGCGGGTAGCCCATCCATTCGGCGGCCTCGCGCTCGAGCGCGGCATGCTCGCCCTGGAAGCCGCAGACCAGCGCCGAAGCCCCGGAGCCGACGCCAGAATGCGCGCTCGCTTCCTGGAAGGCGCAGACCACGTCCAGGTGCTGCGACAGGCCCAGGTAGTCGTTGCTGCAGAAATTGACCAGCCCGCGGCCGCCGACGTGCACGCGGGTGCCCTCGCGCGCCTCGATGACGCGGCGCGGGCGCGACAGGGCGGCGGCGCTGCGCTCGGCGCGCGCCGCCATCACGCGGTCGATCAGGCGGACCCGCGGCACGGCGCCCTCAGGCGGCGCAGGTCCGCGGGGCGTCGTCGTCCGCGGCGACCGGTACCAGCACGTCGGCGTGCACGGTGCCCGGCTCGAGCACGATCGGCATCGGCACCAGGCCCAGGCGCGCGAACAGCGCCTGGTCGGCTTCCACGTCCGGGTTGCCGGTGGTCAGCAGCTTCTCGCCGTAGAAGATCGAGTTGGCGCCGGCCAGGAAGCACATCGCCTGCAGCTCCTCGCTCATCTCGGCGCGGCCGGCGGACAGGCGCACCACCGACTTCGGCATCAGCAGGCGGGCCACCGCGACCGTGCGCACGAACTCGAAGGGATCCAGCAGCGCGGTGCCGTGCAGCGGCGTGCCTTCCACCTGCACCAGCCGGTTGATCGGCACCGAGCCCGGATGCTCGGGCAGGTTGGCCAGGGTCTGCAGCAGGCCGGCGCGCTGCGCGCGCGACTCGCCCATGCCGACGATGCCGCCGCAGCAGGTCTTCAGGCCGGCCTCGCGCACCTGCTCCAGCGTGTCCAGGCGATCCTGGTAGTCGCGGGTCTTGATGACGTCGCCGTAGAAGTCCGGTGCGGTGTCGAGGTTGTGGTTGTAGTAGTCCAGGCCCGCGGCCTTGAGCGTGCGCGCCTGCTCGCCGTTGAGCATGCCGAGGGTCGCGCAGGCCTCCAGGCCCAGCGCCTTCACCGAGGCGACCATCTGCGCGACCTGGGCCACGTCCTTGTCCTTGGGCGAACGCCAGGCCGCGCCCATGCAGAAGCGCGAGGCGCCGGCGGCCTTGGCCTGGCGCGCCTTCTCCACCACGTCCTCGAGCGACATCAGCTTCTGGGCCTTCAGGCCGGTGTCGTAGCGCGCGCTCTGCGGGCAGTAGGCACAGTCCTCCGGGCAACCGCCGGTCTTGATCGAAAGCAGGGTGGAGACCTGCACCTCGCGCGGGTCGAAGCACTCGCGGTGCACGCTGGCGGCGCGATGCATCAACTCCGGGAACGGCAGGTCGAACAGCGCCAGCACCTGGTCGCGCGACCAATCATGGCGGATCACTACGGACATGGACGGGTTTTTCCTACGGCGCCGGGGGAGGGCAGGCAGGCAGTCTGGTAAGCCCATGCCGCCCTGTCAATGAAACAAATGCCCTCCCCTCCGGCCCGAAACCGGGCAAGACATCACGTTGCCCGCGCCCTGGCGCGCCTGGGCCGGGCGGTGCTGCCGCCCGCTTGCGTGGTTTGCGGCGGCGAGGGCCGCGACGGGCTCGATCTGTGCGCGCCGTGCCGCGACGCGCTGCCCTGGAACACGCATGCCTGCCGGCGCTGCGGGCTGCCCTTGGCCGGCGAAGGCACCCAGGTCGTCTGTGGCCTGTGCCAACTGGCGCCGCCGCCGCTGGAATGCGTGCAGTGCCCCTTGCACTACGCCTTCCCCGTGGACCGGCTGTTGCCGCGCCTGAAGTTCCACGGCGACCTCGCCGCCGGCGAGGTCCTCGCCACGCTGGCGGCCTGGGCCTTCGATCCGGCCGAGCGCCCGGCGGCGCTCGTGCCGGTGCCCCTGCACCCGGCGCGCTTGCGCCAGCGCGGCTACGACCAGGCACTCGAGATCGCCCGCGCCTTCGCCCGCCACGGCGGTCCGCCGGTGCGGGCCGATGCCCTGCGCCGCGTGCGCGCCACCGCGGCGCAGACCACGCTCACGGCGGCGGCGCGTCGTGCCAACCTGGGTGGCGCCTTCACCCTGCGGCCGGGGGTCGCCCTGCCGGCGCACGTCGCGCTGGTGGACGACGTGATGACCACCGGCGCCACCCTGCACGCATGCGCGCACGTGCTGCTCACCGGCGGCGTGACGCGCGTGGATGCCTGGTGCCTGGCGCGGGCCTGAGCGCCCACGCCCGCCGTGACGCAAGGCGGCCGCGCGCGGCTGCGGCGGGTTCAGCGCAGCGGCGTCGGCCGCAGCGCCATGTCCAGCGCGATGCCCGCGAACACCGCCAGCCCGACCCACTGGTTGCCCAGGAAGGCACGGAAGCAGTCTTCCGGGCGGCGCGTGCGGCCCACCGCGAACAGCCAGGCGCTGAAGCCCGCGGACACCAGCAGGCCGGTCCAGTAGTTGATGCCGAGCTCCGCCCGCTGCCCGAGCAGCCACATGGCGACGAAGAAGCCGGCGTACAGGATGCCGAGCGCGACCAGGTCGGCGTCGCCGAACAGGATGGCGGTCGACTTCGAGCCCGCGCGCAGGTCGTCCTCGCGGTCCACCATCGCGTACCAGGTGTCGTAGCCGGTGGTCCACAGCAGGTTGGCCAGGAACAGCAGCCAGGCCAGCGGCGGCACCGTGCCCTGCACCGCCGCGAAGGCCATCGGGATGCCCCAGCCGAAGGCCAGGCCCAGCCATACCTGCGGCAGGTAGGTGTGGCGCTTGAGGAAGGGATAGGTCGCCGCCAGCGCCACCGCGGCCACGCTGAGCGCGATCGTCAGCGGATTGGTCAGCAGCACCAGCGCGAAGGCGACGAGCATCATCGCCACGAACACCCAAAGCGCCTCGCGGCCCGACACCGCGCCGGTCGCCAGTGGCCGCGATCGCGTCCGCGCCACCTGCGGGTCGAGCCAGCGATCGGCATAGTCGTTGATCACGCAACCGGCCGAGCGCGTCAGCCACACGCCGGCGCCGAACACCAGCAGCAACTTCAGCGGCGGCACGCCGCCGGCCGCCAGCCACAGTGCCCACGCGGTCGGCCACAACAGCAGCAGGGTGCCGATCGGGCGATCGCCGCGGATCAGTCGCCAGTAATGCGGCAGGCGCTCGCGCCAGTCGAAGGAAGCCATCGCGCTAGCCTACCAAATGCCGCCAACCCGGCCGCACTTGCGCGCCGCCGGGCACGCCGTAGACTCGCCACGAAGCCATCCACGCACCCGACACGGAGTCGCCATGAGCAGCCAGCCCGGTTCCACCGGCAACGTCATCGCCGCCATCTGCAGCTTCTTCGTGCCCGGCCTCGGGCAGCTCCTGCAGGGCCGCCTGCTCTCGGCGATCGGCTGGTTCTTCGTCGCCTGCCTCGCCTTCGCCATCACCTGGCTGGTCACGCTCAGCCTGTTGCCGTTCGGCTGGTTCGTGGTGAGCGTGTTCTCCTGCGTGGACGCGGCGCGCTTCCGCGGCAGCTGAAGCCCGCCCGTCGTGGTGTCCGAGGCCGCTGCGCGCCAAGGGCGCCAGCCGCATCGGCGCGAAGAAGCCCGGGTTCAGGCGTCGCGGGCGCGGATCCAGGCCGCCAGTGCGTCCGGCGGCAGCGGCCGCGTCAGGTGGTAGCCCTGCACCTTGTCGCAGCCCTGGTTGCGCAGCGCGCGCAGCGACAGTTCGGTTTCCACGCCTTCGGCCACCACCGTCAGCCCCATCGCGTGGCCGAGGTTGATGATGGCCTGGGTCAGCACCCCGACCTGCAGGTCCGACAGCATCTGGCTGACGAAGCTGCGGTCGATCTTGAGCTGCTGCACCGGGAAGCGGTGCAGGTAGAGCAGGTTCGAGAAGCCGGTGCCGAAATCGTCCACCGCCAGCCGGATCCCGGCGGCCTCGAAGCGCGCGAAGGTCGCCAGCAGCACCTCGTTCTCGCGCATCAGCGCCGACTCGGTCAGCTCCAGCACCAGCCGCTTCGGCGGCCAGCCGCGGCGCGCGCAGGTGTCGAGCACGCGGTCGGCGAAGCCCGGGTCGCGCAGCTGCACCGCCGAGACGTTCACCGCCATCGAGCTGAAGCCCAGGCCCTCCGCGTCCCAGGCGGCGGCCTGCCGGCAGGCCTCGTCGAGCACCCACAGGCCGATCGGCACGATCTCGCCGCAGTCCTCGGCCACCGGGATGAACTCCGCCGGCGAACGCAGCTCGCCGTCCGGACCGCGCCAGCGCAGCAGGGCCTCGATGCCGCGCACGCGGCCATCGGCGAGCGATACCGTCGGCTGGTATTCGAGGTGCAACTCGTGGCGCGCCACCGCGTGCCGCAGTTCCTGCTCGAGCTGCCCGCGACGGTGCACCCGCGCGTAGACGCCGTCGTCGTAGAACTGCCAGGTGTTGCGGCCGGCTTCCTTGGCCGCGTACATCGCGGTGTCGGAGGCGCGCATCAGCGCGTCGAGGTCGGGCGTGGCGGCGCTCAGCAGGGCGATGCCGACGCTGCAGCCGACCTGCACGCGGGTGGCGGCCAGCGCGACCGGCTCGGCCACCGCGGCGATGATCTTCTCGGCGACCTTGATCGCGTCCTCCGGCCGGCGCAATTCACACAACATCACCATGAACTCGTCGCCGCCCTGGCGCCCGATCAGGTCGCTGCCGCGCAGGCAGGCCTTGAGCCGCCCGGCGATCTCCTGCAGCAGGGCATCGCCGGCCGCGTGCCCCAGCGTGTCGTTGACCCACTTGAAGCGGTCCAGGTCCACGAACATCAGGCATAGCGACAGTTGCGCGCGCTCGGCCACGCGGATCGCCTCCTGCGCGCGCTGGCGGAACAGGAAGCGGTTGGGCAGGCCGGTGAGCAGGTCGAAGTGCGCCAGTTGCTCGATGCGTTCGCCGGCTTCGCGTTCCTCGGTGATGTCCTGGGTCAGTCCGGTGATGCGCCAGGGCCTGGCATCGAGGGATTCCATGATGGCCGTCATGCGCAACACCAGCCGGCGGCCGTCCGGCGTCACGAAGATCGCCTCCACGCTCTCTTCCTCGCTGCCGTGGTCGCGCAGCTGGCGGATCGCGTGGCGCAGGCGCTCGCGCGAGGGTTCGTCGTAGTAGGGCAGTACCGATTCCAGCGACAGCGGCGTGCCGGGCTCGATGCGGTGGATGCGGTAGTTCTCCGCCGTCCACTGCATCGTGCCGGTGGCGAGGTCCAGTTCGAAGCCGCCGATGCGGCCCATGGCGGCGATGCGATTGAGCAGCTTGTTGCGCCAGCGCGCGGCCTCGCTGGCACGCCGCTGCTCGGTGACGTCGCGCAGGGCGCCGACCAGGCGCAAGGGCGCGCCGTCGGCGGCGCGGATCACGCCGGAGCACACCTCGACGGCACGGCGTTCGCCGTCGCGGCGGAGCATGTCCACTTCCATGTCGAAGGGCACGCCGTCCTGGAGCACCCGCTCAACGGCGAGGCGAAGGCGCGCGTAGGATTCGGGCGTGTACAGGTGCTCCTGTTGCGGCCAGGCCGGTGCCGGCTGGTCCGACGGCAGGCCGACGATGCGATAGAGCTCGGGCGACCACCACACCTCGCCGCTGGCCACGTCCAGCGCCCAGCTGCCGATGTGCCCCACGCGCTGGGCCTCGTCGAGCAGCAGTTCGCGCTCGCGCAGCTTCTGCTCGAGGTCCTTGTACGCGCTGACTTCGGTGTGGGTGCCGACCACGCGCAGCGAACGCCCGTCCTCGCCCCACTCGACCACCTTGCCGCGGTCGAGCACCCAGCACCAGCTGCCGTCGGCGCGCCGTAGCCGGTACTCGATCTTGTAGCCGGGGTTGACGCCGGTGATGTGGTCGCGGATCGCGGCGACCTGGCGTTCCCGGTCCTCCGGGTGGACCAGGTCGTGCCAGGCCTCGACCGAATCGGGCACCGCGCCCGGTGGATAGCCCAGCATGGTGAAGCAGCGCGCCGAGCGGTACACGCGCCCCGTGCGCGCGCTCCAGTCCCACAGCCCGTCCTCGGCGTTGTCCAGCGCATGGCGCCAGCGCTCGAGCTCGAGCGCCGGGTCGTCGGCAGGCCTGTTTTCGCCCGCGGGCGCGGGCACGCGTCTGGCGTTCACGGCAGCGGCCGCGCCCCCTTGGAGTGTGGCGCACACTGTGCCGAAAAAACCGACCTGAACGTGTGGCCTGGCGCACCGTCCGATATCGGTAATTCCACCCCTGCCGGAAGCCATGGACGGCCGGTTTGGCCGGTCCTTGGCGCTCGTGCGACAATGGCCGCAGGCGCCCGTAGCTCAGCTGGATAGAGTATTGCCCTCCGAAGGCAAGGGTCACAGGTTCGAATCCTGTCGGGCGCGCCA
>CBININ010000033.1:0-13354 GCA_966250755.1 uncultured Gammaproteobacteria bacterium
AGCACCAGCACCTGGCCGCCGGCCTCGGGCAGGCGCAGGCGTTCGAGCGCCTGCGCCAGTCCCTCGAAGTCGGACACCACGTGCGGCGGCACGTCGAACACGCCGGCGATGCGCAACAGGAAGTCCGCCTTGTTCCCGCAACCGGCGAGGTTCGCGCGCAGCAGCGGGAAGCGGTTGATCGCCGCCGCCTCCAGCAACTCGTCGACGTCTCCGTCGGGCAGGAAGTAGACGCCCGCGTCGGCGACGCGGGCGAGCAGGCCGTCGAACCAGAGGACGGCCATGCCTGGGCTTACTTCTTCGCCGCGTGGATGGCGGTGAGCAGGTCCGGCGTTCCGGCGATGCGCTCGAGGTGCGGGTAGCGCAGCCCGCCCGTGTAGTCGATCGTCACGGTGTTGATGTGGTCGTTGTCGTTGACCAGCAGCACGATCGGCTTCTTGTCCTTGGCCGCCTGGTCCACCGCGTCCTTGAGGCCATCGCCGTCGGCGGCCATGCCATTCACCGCCACGATCGTCATGCCCGGCGCCAGGCCCGCCTTGAAGGCCGGGCTGTTCCACAGCACCGAGCTGATCTTGTTGTCGCCGCCGGTGCTCAGGCCAAGGGAGTAGCCCAGGCTGGCGCCGCCGCCACCGCCGCCACGGAAGCTCGCCGCCCGCGCTTCCTGCACCGCGTTGGGCTTGTCGGTGTACACCAGCTTGTAGCCGCCGCGCGCCAGCCCGTCGAGCGGCGCCTTCGTCGTCGGGCGGTTCACCCGCTCGTCCAGGAAAGTCGCCCAGTCGTAGGGCATCACCGCATTGAGCGCCTTCACCACGTCGTCGAAGGTGTAGGTGAGCACCTTGACGCGACCGTCCTCGACGCCGAAGAAAGCGGCGGCGAAATCGTCCAGCGACTTCTTGCCGCCGGTCTTCTGGCGGATCAGGGTGTCGGCGTCCAGCCAGATCAGCTGGCCCTCGCTGTAGTAGTCCTCGCCGCGCTGCCAGCTGCCGTAGGCCTGCGCCTCGCGGTCGGCGATGATCGGCTGGTTGGTGGTGTCGAGCAGGCTGCGCCAGGTGCGGCCCGGCTGGTTGTCGTAGCCGGCCGCCACCAGCGCCAGGCCGTCGAGCGACTGCTCGGGCGTGCGCATGCCACTGCGCGCCGACAGCACGTTGCCCCAGTACTGGTTCTGGCCTTCGTACACCCACAGCAGGCTGTCCTGCATCGGGGTGTTGAAGTGCGGGGTGGCGATGTCGGCGCCGCGACGGAACTTGCCGTTCCAGCTGTGGCCCAGTTCGTGCGGCATCACGTCGGTGCCGGCCATCTTCTTCGGGTCGGTCAGGAAGCCCGGGCGCACGCCCACCTCGGTGCTCTGGTGGTGCTCCAGGCCGATGCCGGCGTACTTGCTGCTGATCGAGAGCAGGAAGTCGTAGTGGGCGTAATGCTGCGAGCGGAACAGCTTGTAGGCCTGCTCGATCATCTTCTTGTGAGCGGCCAGCACCTCGGGCTTGATCTCCAGCTCCTTGGCGTCGTCCGCGACCGCCTCGATGCGTACCGGGCGGCTGCTGCCGGCCGGGGTGATGTCGATGCGCTTGTAGTACTTGCCGGCGAGCAGCGGCGAGTCCACCAGGGTGTCGAAATCGGTGGTCTTGAACCGCACCGGCGCGGCACCCGCGATGTTGGCGTCGTGCTCCTCGGTCTCCAGCGCGGTGGCGAAGCCCCAGCCCTGCGGCAAGCTCACGCTCGCGGTCACGGGGATCTGGTCGGCGCGGTAACCGGCCGGATACAGCGCCGCGCGGATGAACTGCAGGCCGACGATCTCGGGCGTCATCACCACGCGGCCGGGCGCGCTGCCCACCGGCGTGAGCTGCTGGAACTCCGCGGTGACCGAGGTGACGCCCGCCGGCACCTCGAGCAGGAAGCTGTACATGTCGAGCGGATCGCGGCGCCACGGCAACACCTGGCCGTTCGCGGTGAAGCTCAGGCCGGCCATCTCGTGGATCGGCCCGCCCGGGCCGTGGCCGCCGGGCAGCCACTGCGGGAAGTACAGGCGCAGCGGGCCGGGCGCGGTGGGGATCTGCTGCTTCACCTTGAGCACGCGATGCGCCAGGTCGGTGGCGTCCACGTGCAGCGTCATCGTGCCCGGGTAGGCGCCTTCGGCGAGCACCGGCTCCGCATGCGCGAAGACGGGAGAGGAGACGGCGACCGCCAAGGCAACGGACAGGCTGAGCAACGACTTCTTCATTTCTTCCTCACAGTGGGATCGGTGGCAACCGCCGGATTCTCACACAGGGGGCGAGCGTTTCGGCAGCGCAACGCTGCCTTGCGGCGGTCGGTCTTGGCGGCTTTGTGATGCAGGCCCATCTTGCCCGCAACCTTACGGAGAACACCCATGACTTCTGTCCTATTCCAGACGCTCGACGCCGGCCCGCTGTCTTCCCGCAACCGCATCGCGATGGCACCGATGACGCGCTCGCGCGCGCTGGGCAACCTGCCCAATGCGCTGATGGCCGACTATTACGGCCAGCGCGCGGGCGCGGGCTGGATCATCAGCGAAGGCACCTCGCCCTCCCCGGAAGGCCTGGGCTATCCGCGCATCCCCGGGCTGTTCAACCACGAGCAGGTGCTGGCCTGGAAGCCGGTGGTCGCCGCCGGCAAGGCGCGCGGCGCGCGCTTCATCGTGCAGCTGATGCATACCGGCCGCATCGCCCACGCTGCGAACCTGCCGGAGGGCGCGGTGACGCTGGGGCCGAGCGCCGTGCAGGCCGCCGGCCAGGTCTGGACCGACGCCGACGGCCTGCAGGACCACGACGTGCCGAAGGCGATGGACGCCGACGACATCGCGCGGGTCACCGCCGATTACGTGCGCGCCGCGAGCCTGGCCCTGGACGCCGGCTTCGACGGCGTGGAGATCCACGCCGCCAACGGCTACCTGCCCAACCAGTTCCTCAACCCGAAGTCCAACCTGCGCACCGACGGCTACGGCGGCAGCGGCGAGAAGCGCCGGCGCTTCCTGCTCGAGCTGGTGGACGCGGTGTCGGCGGCGATCGGCCGCGAGCGCGTCGGCGTGCGGCTGTCGCCCTTCAATGCCTATAACGACCTGGAAGCCGGCTACGAGGGCGAGGCGGGGGACACGCTGGCGCTGGTGCGCGAACTCGCCGCGCGCCGCATCGGCTACCTGCACGTGGTCACCACGCCGCTGTCGCCGGAACTGGTGGCGGGCATCCGCACCGCCTTCCCCGGCACCCTGGTGCTGGCCGGCGATTACGACGGCGACAAGGCCGCGTCCGTGCTCGCCGAGGGTCGCGCCGACCTGGTGGCCTTCGCCCGTCATTTCATCGGCAACCCGGACCTGCCCGAGCGCCTGCAACGCGCGCTGCCGCTGGCTGGCTTCGACGGCAGCACGCTGTTCAGCGCCGGCCCCGACGGCTACAACGACTATCCCACCCACCCCGAAGCCCAGGCAGCATGAAGCGGCAGGCGTGACTTATGGCGAGTGAAGGCTCCATGCACGGCGCCTAGAATGTCGGCCACATGAAGACTCCCTCGCCCCCGCTCCCCCGGCGGCAGGGCCCGCGCGCATGTTCCGCGGGCCCGCGTCGGCGGCTGCTGCTCGCGCTGTTCGCGCTGTTCGCGCTGACCACCCTGCTGCTGGCCGGCTGCGTCTCGCGGCCGGATCTCGCACGCCTGTATGCCGACGCCAATGGCAGCAGCGACCAGCCGCCGGTCATCGTGATCCATGGCCTGGCCGGCTCCACCCTGGTGGACGCCGACAGCGGCAAGGAGATGTGGCCGGGCTCCCTGGGCACGCTGACCTTCAGCAACTACCGCGACCTGGCGCAGATGAGCCGCGCCGACCGCGAGGGCGAGGGCCTGTTGCCCGGCGGCCTGTTCACCTCGGTGGCCGGCGTCGACTTCTACGGCCAGTTGCTGCACAGCCTGGAGAGCGTCGGCCATTTCCACCGCGGCGTGCCCGGGCAGCCGGTGAAGGCCGACGGCAGCGACCGCCGCCGCTATTACGTGTTCGTCTACGACTGGCGCCGCGACAACACCCGTTCGGTACGCAAGCTGCACGAGCTGATCGAGCAGATCCGCGCCGACTACGCCGACCCGACCTTGCGGGTGGACATCATCGCCCACAGCAACGGCGGCCTGATCGCCAACTACTACCTGCGCTACGGCCCGCGCGACGTGCTCGACGAGGTCGACACGCCGGCCGGCCCGCGCCCCTGGGACGAGGGCGACAAGCGCATCCGCCGCCTGGTGATGCTGGGCACGCCCACGCTCGGCGCCTCCACCAGCCTGGAGCGGCTGATCGTCGGCATGAAGATGGCGGTACGCACGATCCCGGTCGAGGTGATGGCCACCTTCGTCACGCCCTACCAGGCGCTGCCGCATCCGCTCGAACACCCGATCCTGGACACCCGTGGCAAGCCGGTGGACGTGGACATCTACGATCCCAAGGTCTGGCGCGAACGGCAGTGGGGCGTCTACGCGCCCGACACCGTCGAGCGCGTGCTCGATTCCATGGGCTCGCCCGAAGCCGGCCACCAGGCCCTGCGCGAACTGCATGCGCAGTTCGAGTACAACCTCGAGCGCGCGCGCCGCTGGCAATGGGCATTGTCGGCGCCGGTGCCGCCCAACCACGTCGAGGTGGCGGTGTTCGGCGGTGACTGCGCCGACACCCCGGGCCACGCCGTGGAGCTGCAGGAGCCCGGCGGCACCCGGCTGGTGTTCAAGCCCGGCCAGGTTGATCCGAACCTGGTGCCCGCCCAGCCGGGCACGCGCCGGTTCAAGCTCGACTTCCACCGGCTGATGTTCGAACCCGGCGACGGCCTCATCACCCGCCGCTCGCAGGTCGGCCAGCTGCCGGCCGACGCCGGCGACGCGCCGTCGTTCCATCCGCTGCCGGTGCAGCAGACCTTCTTCCTGTGCGAGTCGCACGGACGGCTGACGCACAACGCCTACTTCCAGAACAACCTGCTGTATTTCCTGCTGGCGCGCTGAGCATCGCGGCGGCACGAATGCGAACTGCATCACGCTTGCGCATGCGCGGTACAAAATGAAACCGCGCTGAATGAGAATGGGCGCATGAAGGAGATCCGCGCCCTGCTGATCGACTGCCGCATCGAACTGCGGCGGCTGGTGCGCGACTTCCACAAGACCCCGCTGTGCGAGCGGCTCGACGCGGCCACCCAGCTGCTCGCCAACCAGGCCGCGGTGGCCCCGTCCGCGGCCGAAGCCGCGCCCGCCGAGGGTGCCCGCGCCGAAACGACCAACCAGGTCGGCCTGGCCTGGCAGCTGGCCGCGCGCGAGCTCAAGTTCAGCCAGCCCGCGCTCTACGAGCAACTCCACCGCAAGGTCGTGTCGCGCCTGGGCGACAAGGCACTGCAGGATCCGGTGGACGAGCTGCATGCCGCCCAGGGCGCCGCCGAAGGCCTGCGCGAACAGCTCGCGGACCTGGAGAAGCAACGCGCGATGCTGGAGGCCGAGCGCGACGCCGTGCTCGGCGCGCTGGCCACCGCGGTGCCGCAGCTGGCCGACGGCGGCGACCGCCTTGGCGTGGCGCTGGCGCGGATCGACTGCCTCCTGCGCCAGGCCACCCAGGCCGCCACCGCGATCACGCCGGCGACGGTGGTGGAAGAGGAGACCCGCATTCCCAGCGAGGACCTGATCGCGGCGATCGCCGCGGGCACGCGCCAGTTCACCCAGGCCCAGCGCGAATGGTGCGTGGGCGAGGCGATGGTGCTGTCGGGCTTCGAGTACACGCCGATGGAGCTGATCGAGCAGGGCGACGCGCACATCGCCCGCATCATCCTGGCGTCGCGTTCGGTGTCATGAACCCGGCCGCGCCCCCGGCGCGGCTGTGGCCACCATCGCCTCCAGCAGGTCCAGTTGCCGCTGCTGCCCGCGCAGCAGCGCCTCGAGCTGCTCGACCCGCATCTGCTCGAGCTTGTCGTGCAGGGCGAGGATCTCGATCTCGGCCTTGAGGTTGACCTCGTAGTCGTGCTCGGCGACCTCGCGGTCGTGCTTGGACAGGCGGTTCTGGCTCATCATGATGATCGGTGCCTGGATCGCGGCCAGCATGGACAGCAGCAGGTTGAGGAAGATGTAGGGATAGGGATCGGCGGGCCGCCGCACCAGCAGCGTCGAGTTGAGCAGCACCCAGGCCAGCAGGAACAGCGCGAACAACCCGATGAAGGGCCAGCTGCCGCCGAAGCGCGCGACGCGGTCGGCCACGCGCTCGCCGAAGGTGGGTGGCGGCTGGTCCACCGGCCGCGGCCGCCGGCTCACCGGCAGGCGGTGGTGCACCCGGGTGAGCACGCCGCGTTCGCTCTCGCTGACCTGCTCCACGGGCTTGCCCAGCCAGCGACGCGCCAATTCTGTGAGGTTGATCTCGGTGGGCACGGCTGTTTCTCCGCGGGGGTCGGCGTTATTCTGGACCCGCGGTCCACACGCCGGACAGCCCCCGCCCCGGCGACCGAGATCGGAACGATGCCTGCCCCCCAGCTCGCCCTCGGCTCTTCCTGCCCCTGCGGCAACCTGCGCGCCTACGCCGAGTGCTGCGGGCGTTTCCACGCGGGCGAAGTGCCGGACACCGCCCCGCAACTGATGCGCTCGCGCTACAGTGCCTACGTGCTGCGACTGACCGACTACCTGCTGGCGACCTGGCATCCCGACACGCGGCCCGACGTGCTCGCGTTGCCGCCGCCGGAGGAGCTGCGCTGGGTCGGCCTGGACATCCGCTCGCAGCGCCTCGGCGGCAACGGCCGCCGCGCGCGCGTGGAGTTCATCGCGCGCTTCCGCGAGGGCGGGGCCAGCCGCGTGCAGGCCCAGCACGAGGTCAGCCGCTTCGTGCGCGAGGACGGCCGCTGGTATTACGTGGACGGCGAGTTCCCGGCGCCGCCGACGCCTTTCACCCACCGCCCGGCCGCGCGCGCTTGAGCGAGCCCGGTGCTTACCTGAGCGACGACCAGGTCGACCGCCTGTCGGAACTGCTCGAGCAACACGCGGTGCCGCACCAGGGGCTGAACCTGGAAGCGCTGGACGGCTTCGTCTCCGCGCTGGTGGTCTCGCCGGGCAAGGCGGTGGCCTTCGAGGAATGGAGCGCGCAGGTCTGGGGCGAAGCGCCGCGGATGGATTCGCGCGCCCAGGCCGAGGAAGCCGAGCACTTGCTGCGCACGCACCGGAACGGTTGCCTGGCGCGGGTGCGCCAGGGCGAGGATCCGGCCGAGCACCTGGCGCCGCTGCTGTGGCTGCCGGAGGATCCGCTCACCGACCATCCCGACGAACTCGACGTCGGCCGCGACTGGGCGCTGGGCTTCTACCGCGGCGTCGACCTGCGCCACGCCGACTGGGATCGCTGGCTGGATCGCGAGGACTGGATCGACGAGATCTTCGAGTTGCTCGAGCGCCTGGCCACCGGCGTGGTCGAGGGCGAGGAGGAAGGCGATCCGCCGGCGAAGCTCACCTATCGCGAGCGGCTGGAGATCACCGCCAGCCTGCCGGCGATGCTCGCCGACCTGGCGTCGTTCAAGGACGAACAGGCCGGGCGTTCATCGGCACGTTAGCGGGGCGCGCGTAAGGTCGAACTCCCGACCTGAACGAGGCGCGCCATGAATCCCACCACGCCGTCGCAAGACCGACCGTCGCGCGATCGCAAGGACCCGCCGCTGCAGCCCGACGCGTCCAGCGCGCCCGAAAGCCCGAGCGAACGCCAGGAGCGCAAGACGCGCGAGAGCGAACTGCTCGACGAGGCGGTGACCGAAACCTTCCCCGCCAGCGACCCGATCTCGCCCTTCGTGCCCGCCAAGGGCGTGCTCACCGACGGCGGCGAGGTCGAGGATTTCCCGACCGGCATCGCCACCGGCACGATCACGCCGGACCGCGGCGACGATGGCCGCGTGCACGGTGCCAACGACATCGAGCAGCCCGGCCGCGAACAGCCGATGTAGCGCCTCGGCTTGATCGTCGCGGCCCGAGCGCCGCGGCACGCCACTCCCGTTCCGGACAAGGATGTCCCGATGAAGCACCAGCTCAAACCCGTCGCCGAACAATCCATCGTCATCACCGGCGCCAGCAGCGGCATCGGCCTGGCCACCGCACTGGCGGCCTCCGCGCTCGGCGCCCGCCTCACCCTGGTGGCGCGCAGCGAGAACGCGCTCACCGCCATCGCCGACGAGATCAAGGCCGCCGGCGGCCAGGCCTGTTGGGAAGTGGCCGACGTCGCCGACCGTGCCGCGCTGCAACGCGCCGCCGAGCGCGCGCTCGACCGCTACGGCGGCATCGACACCTGGGTCAACAACGCCGGCGTGGCGATCTACGGCCGCATCGAGGAAGTCAGCGACGAGGACAACCGCCGCCTGTTCGAGACCAACTTCTGGGGCGTGGTGTACGGCTCGCTGGTCGCGCTGCCCTACCTGCGCCAGCGCGGCGGCGCGCTGATCAACATCGGCAGCGAAGTGTCCGACGCGGTGGTGCCGCTGCAGGGCATGTACTCGACCAGCAAGCACGCGGTGAAGGGCTTCACCGACGCGCTGCGGGTGGAAGTGGAGGTGGTGGACGAGGCGCCGGTGTCGATCACCCTGATCCAGCCGACCGCGGTCAACACGCCCTACCCGGAGCATGCGCGCAACTACATGGACCGCCAGCCCAAGCTGCCGTCGCCGCAGATCGATCCCACCCAGGTGGCCCAGGCGATCCTGCAGGCCGCCAGCGAAGGCGGCCGCGACGTCACCGTGGGCGCGATGTCCAAGATCAACACCACGCTGTCGAAGCTGCTGCCCTCGCTCGGCGACCGCATGGCCGCCTTGCAGGCCGATCGGCAGCAGGAGGAGCGCGCGCCGCTCAACCCCGAAGGAACGCTGTATCGCCCCGGAGAAAGCGGCCGGGTGCACGGGCACCCGCCGGTCACGCACTGACTGCCGCGGCGGATGGCCCGAGGGCAGGCCGCACCCGGGCCGATGGACGTCAAGAGCGGCATGCCGTTCTGGGCCATCCGGGACGGCTTGCTGCACGGTTTTCCGCGACTTTCCGGCGATCGTCGCTGCGAGGTGGCGGTGGTGGGCGCCGGCATCACCGGCGCGCTGGTCGCCGATGAACTCAGCCGCCACGGCCACGACGTCGTGGTGCTCGACAGCTGCGACGTCGGCTGGGGCAGCACCGCCGCCAGCACCGCGCTGCTGCAGTACGAGAGCGACACCCACCTGGGTGACCTGGCCGCGCGGGTAGGCATGGACGATGCGGTGCGAACCTATCGGGCCTGCGCCGAGGCCATCCCCGCGCTGCAGGCGCGAGCGCGCGCCGTCGGCGCGGTGCATTTCGCCCGCAATGACAGCCTGTACCTGGCGAGTCGCGCCGGTCACTGCGCGCGCCTGCGCCAGGAGTGCGACTTGCGCCGCCGCCATGGCCTGCCGGCGCGCTGGCTGGACGCCGCCGGCATCCGCGACCGCTTCGACGTGAAGGCGCCCGGCGGCATTCTGACCCCGCTGGCCGCGCGGGTGGATCCCTACAAGTTCGCGATCGGGCTGCTGCGGGGCGTGGAGCGACGCGGCGGCGGCGTGTTCGACCACACGCCGGTACGGTCGCTGGCCGCGACCCCGCGCGGGGTGGAATTGCGCACCGACGACGGCTTGGTGCGCTGTCGGCAGGTGGTGGTCGCGGCCGGCTACGCCAGCCAGCGCTGGCTCCGTGAACGCGTGGCGCGCAACCACAGCACCTATGCACTGGTGACCGACCCGATCGACCCGTTCGCCGGGCCTTGGCGCCGGACCCTGCTGTGGGAAACCGCGCGGCCCTACCTCTACCTGCGCGCCACGGCCGACGGCCGGCTGATGATCGGCGGCCTGGACGATCGCCTCGACGACCCGCGGCGCCGCGACGCGCGCGTCCAGCGCAAGGCGCGACAGCTGCTCGAGCGCGCACGCAAGCTGCTGCCTCCGCTGGACCTGCGGCCATCCTTCGCCTGGGCGGGGACCTTCGCCGAGACGCCCGACGGGCTGCCGTACTTCGGCCCGCATCCGCAGTACGGCCCGCGCGTCCATTTCGCCATGGCCTACGGCGGCAACGGCATCACGTACGCGATGGTGGGCGCCGCCCTGTTGCGCGCGGGCATCGAACGCCGGACCCACCCCCTGGCGCGCCTGTTCTCCTTCGAGCGACGGACCTGACCCGCGCGCTGCTCAGCCCAGCCGCGTCGCCCGCAGGCGCAAGGCGTTGCCCACCACCGACACCGAACTCAGGCTCATCGCCAGGGCGGCGATCATCGGCGAAAGCAGCAGGCCGAACACCGGGTAGAGCACGCCCGCGGCCAGCGGCACGCCGAGGGCGTTGTAGAGCAGGGCGAAGCCGAGGTTCTGGCGCATATTGCCCACCGTCGCCTCCGACAGCGCGCGGGCGCGGGCGATGCCGCGCAGGTCGCCCTTCACCAGCGTGAGTTGCGCGCTCGACATCGCCACGTCGGTGCCGGTGCCCATGGCGATGCCGACGTCGGCGGCGGCCAGCGCCGGCGCGTCGTTGATGCCGTCGCCCGCCATGGCCACGCGCCGGCCCTCGCGCTTGAGCGCATTCACCAGCGCGAGCTTGTCCTGCGGCCGCACCTCGCCGTGGACGCGGGTGATCCCGAGCCGGCGACCGACCGCCTGCGCGGTGGCCTCGCCGTCGCCGGTGGCCATGATCACCTGCAGGCCGGCGTCGCGCAGTTCGGCCAGCGCCGCGGGTGTGCTGTCCTTGATCGGATCGGCCACCGAGAGCCAGCCCGCGAGGCGGCCGTCCACCGCCAGGAACACCACGCTGGCGCCTTCGTTGCGGCGTTCGGCGACGGCGCCGGCGACGGCGTCGGTTGCGATGCCCAGCGACTGCATCAGGCCGCCGCTGCCCAGCGCCAGCGCCCGGCCTTCGACCGTGCCGCGCACGCCGGAGCCGGTGTGCGAATCGAAGTCGGAGGCGGCAGGCAAGGCCATGCCGCGTTCTCGCGCCTCGGCGACGATGGCGGTCGCCAGCGGATGCTCGCTGGCCTGGTCGAGCGCCGCCGCCAGCCGCAGCACTTCGTCGTCGGCGAAGCCGCCGACGCCCGCCACGCGATCGAAGGCCGGCCGCCCGAGCGTCAGCGTGCCGGTCTTGTCCACGATCAGCGTATCGATGCGCCGCAGCGTCTCGATCGCCTCGGCATCGCGGAACAGCACGCCCAGTTGCGCGGCGCGGCCGGTCGCCACCATCACCGACATCGGCGTCGCCAGGCCCAGCGCACACGGACAGGCGATGATCAGCACCGCCACCGCGTTGAGCACCGCGTACACCCAGCTCGGCTCGGGCCCGAACAGGCCCCAGGCGAAGAAGCTGACCACGGCGACGCCGAGCACGGCGAGCACGAACCAGAACGAGACCACGTCGGCGAGCTTCTGCATCGGCGCGCGCGAGCGCTGCGCCGCCGCCACCATCTGCACGATCTGCGCCAGCACGCTGTCGGCGCCCACCCGGGTCGCCCGAACCACCAGCGCGCCGGTGCCGTTCATGGTCGCGCCGATCACCTTGTCGCCGACGGCCTTGGTCACCGGCATCGGTTCGCCGGTGAGCATGGACTCGTCCACGCTGGAGCGGCCCTCCACCACGTCGGCGTCCACCGGCACCTTCTCGCCGGGGCGCACGCGCAAGCGGTCGCCGACCATCACCTCCGACAGCGGGATGTCGTCTTCGCGGCCGTCGGCGGCGATCCGTCGCGCGGTCTTCGGCGCCAATCCGAGCAGCGCCTTGATCGCCGCCGAGGTGCGCGAGCGCGCGCCGAGTTCCAGCAGCTGGCCCAGCAGCGTCAGCGACACGATCACCGCCGCCGCCTCGAAGTACACGCCGACCCGGCCGTGCTCGTGGAAGGACGCCGGGAAGAGCTCCGGCGCCACCGTGGCCACCACGCTGTAGGCAAAGGCCGCGCCCACGCCGGTGCCGATCAGGGTCCACATGTTGAGGTGGCCCGAGCGCAGGCTCAGCGCCCAGCGCTGGAAGAAGGGCCAGCCGGCCCACAGCACCACCGGTGCACTGAGCAGCAGTTCGAGCCAGGTCCGCGTCGCCGTGGCGATCGGCAGGCGGTGGCCGGCCATCGCCAGCACCAGCACGACGGCCGTCAGCGGCAGCGTCCACCCGAAGCGGCGGCGGAAGTCGGTGTACTCGGGGTTTTCCTCGTCCTCCAGGCTTGGCAGCATCGGCTCGAGCGCCATGCCGCAGATCGGGCAGAGGCCGGGACCGTCCTGCACGATTTCCGGGTGCATCGGGCAGGTGTAGCGCGCACCGGGGATGGCGGGGGCGGCGGCGCCATGTGCGTGGCCATGTGCGTGGCCGTGTGCATGGCAGGCGCCGTGGCTGTGGGCGGGCGCAGGCGCCTCCGCCGCGTCGGTGTCGCAGCACGCGGCCTTCGGCGCCTCGCCCGGCGCGCAGCAGGCGGGCGCGGCCGACTTCTCGTCTGTCGCGCAGCAGGCCGACGTGGCCGCCGCGTCCGCGGCAGGCAAGTAGCGCGCGGGCTCGGCCTCGAACTTGCGCTGGCAGCCCTCCGAGCAGAAGTAAACCTCGTGGCCGGCGTGCCGGACATGGAACTTCGCCGTCGCCGGCGCCACGCGCATGCCGCAGACCGGGTCGAGAACGATGGCGTCGCCGCCGGGCGCGGGCGCGCGGTGCGCGTGATCGTGGTGGCCATGCGGATCCTGGGCCATCTCAGCGCTCCTCCCCGGCCAGCGACGCGAGGATCGGGCAGTCGGCGAGCGCACCATGGCCCGGGCAGGCGTCGAGCACCTGGCGCAGGCCGACCCGCACGCGTTCGAGTTCGGCGATGCGCTGCTCGATCTCCAGCAAGCGCGCCTGCGCGGCTTGCCGCACCGCGCCCATGTCGTCGTGGCGGTGCGCGGACAGCTGCAACAGCCCCGCGATCTCCTCCAGCGTGAAGCCCAGCGCCTTGGCGCGACGGATGAAGCGCAGGCGCTGCACGTCCTCGCGCGCATAGGCGCGGTAGCTGCCGCGGCGCGGCGGCGCCGGCAGCAAGCCCTGCTTCTCGTAGTAGCGCACCGTGTCCACGGCGACGCCCGCCGCCTGGGCGAGTTGACCGATCTGCATGACGACCTCCGGCAATGACGATGGCGCCAGTCTGCAGTCTGGAGCGTACTCCAGAGTCAAGCCCCGCCTGGTGCCAACCGGCAGTCGCAGCCGCGAACCGCGAGGACCAGGAAATCGGCACAAGGACGTGCCGACGCGCAGCCGCCGCAGGCGGCGGAGCGGCGTCGCGCCAAAACCACGCTTTTGGCGCGACGCTTCGGACCCGGGCAGGAGGCCCGGTGTCCGAATTCAATGTGGCGCGCCCGACAGGATTCGAACCTGTGACCCTTGCCTTCGGAGGGCAATACTC